>JAEZNC010000047.1 GCA_023441905.1 Bacillota bacterium
ATCCAGCACGGCAACAGAAAAAGCGTTTGTACAAAATGCCCCGACATCTTGCATATCAAGTACCCCTGAATTAAAAAATAACATTTCACCGCACAAGTGCGCAAAGCTGCCTTTTACCGGCAGCCAAATAACGATCAGTCACAAAGCTGATCTTTATCATACCGCTCGCTGTATTCTTCAAGCTCCATCTCATTAACCACGAATTTGTCGAGTAAATCGCTTTGTTTGAGAATGCACAAATCAGCGCCCATGTTAATATTTCCGTTTTTAAAGCGGGCTGCAACCATGTCTTCCAGCTTTTTTCTTTCCAGTTGAAGCTGACGACGGATCCTGGCCTTTTCCAAATCCAAAACGGTACAGCCAGAATCTCTCACGGCATTGCGCCTTATGAGTTGATCCATAATGATACCCCCAAAAACGTTCAAGTCTGAATGACCGGCATAATTTTCAGCTTCTCTTCCTCACAATAGTTTAACCTATCAGAGAAGCCTCTGGCAACTTGCCAACATGCCGTGCTCCGCTCCATTGCAACAAGCAACCACTCTTTTACTCAGCTGCCAATATAACCTTTTCTCTTAATATTTTTTGCAGACCCTTATATATTTTTTACGGATCCTTGTTTCAAAGCTAAATGAAGAGTTTACATATCATAGCCTTCATATGATTTCTAGTGTTATAATATCACACATATTATCAGAATTGTATAGCATTTCGACAAAAATAGTGTAAAAATTAGAAAGATATAAGCGAATAATTAGAAAAAATATAAAATATATAGGTAATAGCAAGTATTTTCAGGGAAATAGTCAAATAATGAATACGATAACCATATACAAACAGCAACGCAAGCTCGAATACACATGCGGGCGGCAGGTTTTTTTGACCTGCCGCATCGGCCTTGGGCCCCATCCTTTTGGGCATAAGACATGTGAAGGCGACGGCAAAACGCCCGAAGGACGCTATACCGTCTGTACGCGCAACGCCGAATCAAAATACACGCTATTTCTGGGGCTGAACTACCCGTCAATCAATGACGCACAAACAGCTTATGCTTGCGGGCTCATCACGGCTTCCCATCTGCAGGCAATTTATGCCGCTCATGCAAAGGGCCTTCGCCCGCCGTGGGACACGCCCCTGGGCGGTCAGATCGGTATACACGGCGGCGGCATAGAACACGGCGGCAGACTAGCCGACAGCACGGCCGGCTGCATTGCGCTGTGCAATGCCGATATCCGCAGGCTATGGCCCCTTTCACCCATCGGCACGCCCGTCATCATCCTTCCTTAAATTCCATATTTTTAGCATTCTGTTATTGACAACCGATTTGTTACAGTGTAATATTACGTTGTAACGTTACCATTTCGACCAAAAGGAGGTATTCCATGAGTATACCGAAGATCGGCGAGAGTGAATGGTATGTGCTCAAAGCGCTTTGGGAAAAAGCGCCGCTGAGCGGCAACGACATTGTCAAGGCCGTCAGCGCGCAAACCGACTGGTCGCAGAGCACGATACTCACGATGCTGCGGCGGCTTGTTAAGAAAAAAGCCGTGGGCGTCGAGCAGCAAAATGTGATGATGTATTTTCCGCTGCTGAACGAAAACGACGTGGTTCGCATGGAGACGGACCTGTTTTTAAAACGAGTATACAAGGGCAGCCTCAACTTATTTGTAAAAGGCTTCCTCGAAAACGGTTCGCTCTCTGAACAGGAGATCAATGAGCTGAAAAGCCTCATTGGCAGCCAAAGAAAGGATGATGAGCCATGACCTCGGTTTTTGAATCGGTGCTGCGCATATCAGCAGAGGCGGCGGTGCTGGTACTGCTCGTGCTCGGCGCGCGCCTGATCGTTGGGCGGAGGCCCAGCATGATGTTGACCGTGCTCTATGCCTTGATAGCCATACGGCTGATTTTGCCCTTTGCGGTCAGCAGCCCCTTGAGCGTTCATAATCTGTGGAGCGAGCCGCAAACACAGCTCGCTGCCGTTTTTGATGATACGGCCCCCGTTTCCGCCGGAAGCGTGCCAACACCATTGTTTGCCGATTCGGGCGAGGCACAAAAACCCGCGAGCGACGGTACACACGCAGCGCAGAAGCCGCAATCAGGCAACGCAGGTATGCCATCCGCTGCCCCAGCCCGGGTCTCAGCGGAACCGCTGTCCGCAATGGATATCGCTTCGCTGGTTTGGATCACGGGCATGATCGCCTTTTCGGGCGTGATGCTGACGGGCAACGCGCTGTTTCTACGGCGCATCCGGCGCAACCGCAACTACGATGCGCCGGAATTCATTGCGTTGTTGGATGAGTGCCGTCAGACGCTGGGGCTTAAAAGGAATGTTCGCGCCATCTGCGCGAGCGAAACGGGAACGGCAGCCGTTTACGGTGTATTCCGCCCCGTGCTGCTGATCTCCCCGTCGTCGTTCGAGACGCTGACCGACGCACAAAAGCGTCATGTGCTTCTGCATGAGCTTGCGCACATCCGCCGTGGTGATACGCTGATTTGCGCGGGAGCCACGGTGCTCAATATATTGCACTGGTTTAACCCGCTTATATGGGTCGTGTTTGCGCTGATGCGGCGCGATATCGAGGTTCAGTGCGACGCCCATGTGTTCCGCGGTCTGCCGGGCTCGGAGCGCGGTGACTACGCGGGCACGCTGCTGAAGCTTGCGGACCCCATTCAGACGCCCACGCTCGCGCCCGCGCTGTTCATCAGCAAGGCGAATATCAAGAGGAGAATTGTGATGGTTGTGAAGCACCGCAGAAATTCCGTGCTGTACAGCGCCGTCGCGCTGCTGCTCACGGTGCTCGTGGCAGTCACAGGCTGCACCACGGCAGTGGACGTATCCGCCGCCGAACCATCGTCATCGGCAGCGGTTGACGCGGCACCCGAAGTCACACCCGCAACTATTCCGGCGGATTACAAGCTTCTCGGGTCATATACATTTGATTACAGCGATTGCGCGGATGACACGGCGCGTGTGAGTAATATCAAAAAAGCGGCGGCGCTGCTTGACGGTATAGAATTCCCTTTCGATACGCAACTCATTTTGAGCGACAGACTCATGCCGCTGACAGTTGAAAACGGCTGGTTGAACGCCCCTTGGACCAGTTGGAAAATAACCACTATGGAAAGCTCCACCGAGGGTATGAAAACAGTTGTCGAGAGTGTAAAAAGTTCAGAAGATAGGCAAGTCGGCGGTGGTATCGAACTTGTTATGCTCGCCATTCGCATAGCGGCCGATGATATTGGCCTATCATATCAATCCAGTTGGTCGGATGATGGCAAGAACCTCATTACCGAAGGCAGCTTTGATCTGAAAAACGAATCTCACAGCGATGTGATACTCAGCATAAGTGCTGAAAACAATGCGCTGACCGCGTCATTCTACGGAACGGAGAAACCAGCCGAAGCCTTAGCCAAGCCGGTGCTGATGTCGTCGTTTACAATTGACAACAGCCCGCCCCCGCATAACAGGGATAGCCGTATGACCAACATACAGATCGCCGCCGACATCATTAACGGCACCGTGATCAAACCGGGCGAAACATTTTCATTGAACGACGCTTTGGGCCCGCGCAACGAAGAAACGGCCAAGACCGTGGGGTGGACACTGGGCTCCGGAATCAAGGACGGCTCGTACACGTCAAATATCGGCGGCGGCATCACGGCTGTATCCACCGCGCTGTACAACGCGGCGATACGCGCC
Source organism: Bacillota bacterium (assembly GCA_023441905.1). Lineage (GTDB taxonomy): Bacteria > Bacillota > Clostridia > Christensenellales > SZUA-584 > SZUA-584. Next base: position 3,701 of record JAEZNC010000047.1, read on the forward strand.
GAACTGAACGTCGTTGACGTCACACATTGTGCGATACCTTACGATCTCGTGGACGGCGGGCTTGATGCGACAATCAGCACGGACGGCCCCGACCTTAAGATCAGCAATCCGTATGACAGCAATGTCACAATCGAGGCCAAATTGGAGGGGACAAAGCTGAACATCAGCGTCTATGGCCCACCGATGCGTTATACGGTCGATTTCGGTTCAAGCAGAATCCAGGCCACAGAACTGCCTGAAACGGAGTATTACTATAATACGACCACCACGCCAGACGGCAGCGAAATCCCACCGGGACAATCCGTTGAGTACAGAGCCCCCCGCAGCGGCATCACATGCCATGTATACAAAACGCGTTATGACCTTGACGGCAGCAAAATTGATTCAGTGATATTTGAAGAGGTCACGTACCGCAGCTACACCGGCATGGTCTACGTCAATGGACCCGATCCTGCCACCGCTTCATCCGAATCTGATTCCAAAGTCAAAACAACACCGACACCCGCCCCAACATCAGCGCCTTCGGCAGCCATACCGGATGCGAAGAAATAAAATCGATAACTCAAAAAGGGATGAGCACCGCTCATCCCTTTCTTTATTCTTCAGGCTTTTCTTCCTCTATGCCGTCCATGAGCCCTTCCTCATACACGCACCTCGGGAAGCTGTGCTTGTGCGATTCAAAGCTCATGCCGTTGAGATACGCGTAGCTGTGCCCCGTTCCCACCTCGAATATGAGCGACTTGACCCACATACAGATGTATTCCGCGCCGTTTTTTTTATTGAACCGCGCATTGCCGTATACATCGTCTCCCAGCACCGGCAGGCCGCCATGCGCGAGGTGCGCCCGCACCTGATGCAGCGAGTTGGTCACCGGCCGCGCCTTAATCAGCGACATCGTCTTCCCTTTTGCAAGGAGATTGTAGCGCGTCACAATGGGCTTGGAATCCTTTTTAAACTGTTCCAATATCTGAGCGCGCCGCCCGGCCTTATCGCGCACGTGAAACCCCATCAGTTCTTCGCTTTCATTCGCGATGCCCTGCACCACACAATAATAGTAGCGTGAAAGGCGGCGTTGATTCAGCGCTTCGGCGATAAAAAGGTATGCGTCCTCATGCTTGGCCAATACAAGAAGACCGCTCACATATTCGTCAAGCGGGTACAATAAATACGGCACCATCAGCGCATCGAGATTGTATTCGCCGCGCTTTTTCATGTAGTATTCCACCATGTCCACAGCGTTCACTTCGCCCTCATCCGAACGCGAAAGCAGCCCCGCGGGTTTGTCTACGATGATGATGTTTTCGTCCTGATATACGATGATCGGCATCAGATCAAGGCCGAGTATATCCCCCGGCACATAAACAGCCACGACATCGCCTTCCTTTAAGGTGTCGCCGCCGAACGCGTCTTCGCCGTTGACTGTGATAAAGCGCTTTTTAAACGCCAGATTCATGGCCTTTTGTGAAAAATCGGGATAAGAATCCGCCAGCAGGTCAAAAAGCTGCGTGCCATCCTGCTGTTTTGAAACTGTGAAAGAAACCATTAGTCACCCCAATAATAATACTAAGACAGGCTTTATACTATATCAGCGCGATGCTTTCGTCAAGAATCACGGCACTATCGGCTGTCAATCATGGCGAGGAGCGAAGCGACGTGACGATGCAGTGGAACGCGACCCATGTCTAATCGCTCTAAACATGACATCTTCACTGCGTCGTCAATCACCTGTGCTTACTGACAATCATCGTACATTAATGCACCTTCTGAATGAGCAACGCCGAAGTGACGACGGAGGTGTACTGGAATTTCACGAGAAAGTGCTTTCTTGAAGGGGATTCTATTGTTTTCTTACGCTCCAGTAGAATGAGGTAAGTCGCTTTATTAATTCAGTGAAGCTTTTCCTTGAAAGAAGCTGTGACCGGCAGACGATTTGAGGTGTTCACATTGACTCGTTTTTAAAGTGTTTCACCCCGCCTTCTCACTGAGGTGAAGACCCCCGGCTATTATCATCGTACCGGGAATATTCTTAGGTCAAAAAAGGACGCCGAGTTGTTTTCACGACGTCCTTTATGGCATTCTATTTAGAGCGCGTCTTCGCCCTCTTCACCCGTTCTGATACGAATGATTTCGGCGACATCATATATGAATATCTTACCGTCGCCGTTTTCTCCTCTTGCCGCGCTTTCAAGAATCACCTTTTTAACAAGGGCCACTTCTTCATCCTTCACGACCATATCCAACATGACCTTAGGTAACAGATCCAGATGAAATTTTTCGCCGCGCCATACCTGAACCACACCTTTTTGCTTGCCATGCCCCATCACTTCGGTAATGGTCACACCGTGGTAGCAGCCCGCTTTTTCTAATGCACCGCGCACAATTTCCAGCATTTCCGGCCTAATCACCGCTTTCACATGTTTCACAATAGCCACCTCCTTAAATTATTATTTTACTGTTTCTTTTCTTCCAAACGAACGGGCATATCCGAAGTCATCATAGGACGGCGAATCACAAACTCCGGATAAGCCTGGTTGCCATGCTCACCGATATCAAGGCCTTCGATCTCTTCCTTAAGCGACACGCGGATGCCCATTGTCACCTTGATAAGCAGCCAGACAATCAGCGCACCCACGAATACAAAGCCGCCCACTGCCACGACGCCCAGCGCCTGTGTTCCGAGAAGATTCCATGTGCCGTCGATGAACAAACCGTTGCTGCCGGCAATGCCGTTAGCCGCCGCAATGTTTGCATCGCTGAACAGCCCGAGCAGCAGCGTACCGAGCACACCGCAGAACAGATGCACAGCCGTCGCGCCCACCGGATCGTCAATCCGGATGCGATCGAACATGCGCACCGCGATAACAACCATAATACCCGCCACAGCGCCGATGATGATTGCGCTGGTCACGCTCACATAGGCGCAGCCTGCTGTAATGGCGACAAGGCCCGCGAGACATCCGTTGATTGTCATGCCAAGATCCGGCTTGCCGATGAGTATCCACGATGCCGCCGTGGACGTGAGCACAGCCACGATAGCCGATGTGTTTGTTGTCATCAGCACGTGTGAAATAGCCTGAGGATTGGCCGCCATTGTGGAACCCGGGTTAAACCCGAACCAGCCAAGCCAGAGCACAAACAAGCCAATCGTCGCGATAGGCATGTTGTGGCCCGGAATCGGGTTGATCTGCTTGCCGGGGCCGTATTTACCAAAGCGCGGCCCGAGTATCAGCACACCCGCCAGAGCCGCCCAGCCGCCAACCGAGTGAACCACGGTCGAACCCGCGAAATCCTGAAACCCAAGGCTTGCGAGCCAGCCGCCGCCCCATATCCAGTGCCCCACGATCGGGTAAATGATCATTGTGAGTGCCAGCGAAAACACGATGAATGAGATGTATTTAATACGCTCTGCCACCGCGCCCGAAACGATTGTCGCCGCTGTTCCGCAGAAAACGAGCTGGAAGAAGAATTTCGCCCAAAGCGGCACACCCGTCCACGAAATGGCCGAGTACACACCCTGATACGCGTCTCCCACCGCGGGCGAGTTATCCGCGCCGCTGACCATGAATAGCCCGTTTAGTCCGATAAAGCCATTTCCATCACCAAACATCAAGCCCCAGCCAAGCACCAAGAACCCAAGTGATGAAATCGCAAAGACGATGAAATTCTTCGATAGAATATTAACCGTGTTTTTGGATCGGGCAAATCCGCTTTCCACCATGGCGAAGCCAAGGTTCATAAAGAACACCAACATCCCTGCAATTAGTACCCATAGGGTATCAAGAACCACCTGTGTATCCATATTAACCTCCTTAAAATGATTTATATTCACCCCGGTGGCTCTTAAAGCCGACGGGGATTCTTACAAAAAAACAAGGCGCAAAAACAAACACTTTCGGTTCATCTTTGAGCCTTGTTATAAACTCAGTCTATTGAAACATTCAAAGCTCAGGGGCTATGAGTCTGCACGCCCTTATGCAGACGGCTTTGATGTTTCAGCCCGTTACGGGCCTGTGTGGCTGCTGTCAGTAATAACTTGATTGCGTCTTCATTCCTAGGTGGCGGATGTTAATTGCGTCTTTGTATCGCAAATGAACATCTTCCCGTCACCGAAACCGCCCGTGAATACCTTTTCCTTAATCTCTTTGGCCTCTCCTCATTTTTTCAGATATAGGCTTCTATTCCCTGCATACTCCCGGGCCATTATCTGTGTCCGAAGAATCAAACGTTCTCCGAAAAAAATAAATAGGCTCAAAAACAAACTTTCGGTTCATCTTTGAGCCTTGTAACAAAATCTTGTTTAATTCTATTTCCTCTTAGGAGCCTATAAAACCGCAGTTTCCTTTTTGTCACAACTTTGTGCAAAAAACGAGCCCCTAAAACATAATACGCTATACCACGCGTTTATGTTTTGGTATAGTATAACATGTTTTATAAAAAAATCAATATCCTTTTCGTTTTAAGCACGAAGCATTAGCAAGAAATTTTTTTCTGGCCCCATACAGAATCGCCGCAGGGACTCTTGCGAAAGCGCTTTACATTTGGTATAGTTAAAAAAAATATCGTTTCGGCGAAGAGCATGGACCAAAAGAAAGCCGGCCTAGCGACGCGGGAAGGGTGAAAGCCCGCGGCGGCAGCAGGGTTCATGGGCGCTTCATAAAAAACCGAAAATCAAAAAGCGGGCATTTTTTATGCCAAAACGGGTGGAACCGCGGAAAGTTGTCATTTTCGTCCCAGTTGAGTGGACAAAATGGCTTTATTTATTTCGGAGGACATAATGAAAAAAGACAAGCAAACGATGGAGCGCATTGTCGCGCTCTGCAAAAACAGAGGATATGTATTCCCCGGATCGGAAATCTACGGCGGGCTTGCGAACACGTGGGACTACGGCCCGCTTGGCGTCGAGTTTAAGAACAACGTAAAGCAGGCTTGGTGGAAAAAGTTCATCAAGGAATGCCCGTACAACGTCGGGCTCGATTCGGCAATACTGATGAACCCCCAGACGTGGGTGGCTTCGGGCCATGTGGGCGGCTTTTCCGACCCGCTGATGGACTGCAAGGAGTGCAAGGCACGCTTCCGTGCCGATCACCTGATTGAGGAATACGCGGCCAAGAAAAAGCTTGATATCAACGTCGCGACAATGCAGCCCGAAGATATGGAATCGTTTATCGCAGAAAAAGAGATCAACTGCCCCGTGTGCGGCAGGCGCAATTTCACGGGCATCCGCAAGTTCAACCTGATGTTTAAAACGTTTCAGGGTGTCACCGAAGATTCGGCGAGCGAGATATTCCTGCGTCCCGAAACGGCACAGGGCATATTCGTAAACTTCAAGAACGTACAGCGCACCACGCGCAAACGCGTGCCGTTCGGCATCGGGCAGATCGGCAAATCGTTCC
>JAEZNC010000102.1 GCA_023441905.1 Bacillota bacterium
TCACCGCCAGGCGGCTTTCGAAAATCGGCTCGATTTCCAAAATGAGATGCAGCAGCCCTTAACGGAAACAACACTGGGTTATCGGCAATCAAATGATAGAAATACTCTGCCGTATGCAGTGCCGCATCCTCACATGTTTGTAAGAAAAATCAGCTTATGATGACCTTTCGCTGATTACATACTTCTCAACAGCCACATTTGTTACATACTCACTCTTTAATGCCTGTAGCTTCTGATAATGCGGTGTCTGCCCGTGCCGCATTTGAGACTCGGCGCTGTCCCATATCTCGAGGAGGCACAAAACATCCCGTGAATCCAGCGAGGCGGAATACTCATATTTTATATTGCCCGCTTCCGCCTTCGAATCCTCAATGATCCCCTCCCGGGCGACCTTTTGGTAGAATTCATCCCGTTTGCCGGGCTTCACCGTATACTTCACGGTCACAAGCACCCAGTTGTTCATATTAGTATGTTCCTTATTTTTATTGATTTAGACTTCAACTTATCAGGTTATACAGTCGACTGCCTACGTGAAAAGTTCAGCGGTTTTGTGTATGCGGACAGCGCTGCATGCTGCTGAATTGTCTCAGCCCAGCTCCAGCACCATCAGATAATCCTTTTCGTCTTCGCTTGCCACTGCAAATCCGAGCCTCGTATACAATCGGCATGCGGGATTCTCTTTGGTGACGCTCAGTGATACCCGGCTGTATCCGGACTTTGTCAGCCGGCCAATCATCGCGTTCATCAGCGCCGTGCCAAGACCTTGGCCTCTGTACGGCTTAAACAGCGCAATGGCCAGTTCGGGCGTCTCATCGTCCACGTGTCCAAACCCTTTGGCATCTCCGGTCATCAGCCGTGTCCACACCGCGCCCGCTATCTCGCCGTCCGCCAATGCCACAAGACAAATATCGTCGGGCCTCCCCCAGCCTTCAATGTAAACGCGCACCGCCGATTCATCAATAATTTCCCGCGGGTACGGCGGCTGATCCTCGCGCCGGTACACGGCTTCATATAAGAAATCTCTGAGCAGCGGCTGCTCTTCGGGCTGCAAGTCGCGAATTTCAAATTCATTCATTTCAGCGCTTAATCAAATCACCGCTGCCGTTGTCGGATACCGATACGGTGCCCGGATTGCCGGTATAAAACACATCGCCGCTGCCGTTAATACTGCCGGTCAGTTCAGACGACACATTCACGGCAATATCGCCGCTGCCCGCCACCATCACATCGGCAGAGCTTGCAACACAGTCCAAAGTATCGATATTCCCCGAGCCGTTGATGGATGCCTTTACGTGGTCTGCGGAACCTTTGGCCGAAATATCTCCGGAGCCTTCTATGTTCGCGATAAGTTGCTGCGTCTTCACATCCAGATTCACATTGCCGGAGCCGTTTATGATCGCATAAACCTCTGCAGCCTCCGTCATGAGCCGTATATCACCGCTTCCCATCACACGCACACTGACTGCGTCGCCCTTCAAAGCACTGCTGCCATCAAGTGAAATGCTGCCGCTGCCATCTATCTGAATGGTGCCGCCTGTCACCGCGGGGATGCGCACAGTGACGCCCCTGCTCAGCGAGACGCTGACACCGTCTTCAAACGAAACCGTGAGCGCGCCGCTCGCGTCCTGCTCAAGCTTAACCAGCTCAATGATATTGCTTTCGCCTTCGATCACCGCTTCTCCGTCCAGTTCCGGGTCGATCACCACATCGATCGATCCCGAGTTGTAAAGGCCGGTCACGTCCTGCTCAACCGGCACTATCTTGGATGTCATTTCCCCATTGCCGATAACCATTTTACCGTCGCCGATATGAATATTCACGCAGCCGGTAAACACCAAAGCCAATGATAATATAAAAAACAATATAAGTCCGCGTTTTAACATGATAACCTCCGAATAATAACCTTTCGATGTCTGATTATACCATACATGTTGGCGTTTGGAATATCGGTTTTATGGTCCCTCTGTCTTTTTTTATGAACTTGCGTGAAGATGTGATATAATCGAGCCATCATAGATAAGTTGAGGCTCAAATCATGTATGAAAAGCAAGCCGTTTACTATATGAAGGATGCCGTGTTCGCGGCGGCGGACGCACTGAAGGCGGGCAATGCGGACGGTGCTGGAGAAGCGGCGCTTCAGGCGTTGCTTAAGGGATGGTTCTTCGAGCAGAGTGAACCGGCCGTTTTACTGGCCGACGGTCTGGCCGTGCCGGCGATTGCGCGCAGCCAAAAGCGGCTCGACGACTATGCAGGGCAGGCCTCCTTTCATGGCGGCGCGTGTTTTGCCGTCTGCTCGCTTTGCGGGCGCAGCGCATATCAGCGCGGCCTGCGCGGCTGGTGCATTGCCGCCGCCTATATAGAAGGAAGAGAACTCAAAGCCGCCATGGTGTACGACCCGTCTCACGCGGAGCTTTATCACGCGGTGAAAAGCCTCGGCGCCTATATGAACGGCAAAAGCCTTGTCACATCGCACTGCAAGCGCGTGACCGATGCGTACGTGTCGCTCGACCACGGTACGCTGCGCACCGCGCGTGAGAATGCCCTGCGCGATCTTGTTTCTCAAGTGCAGGATGTGCGCAGCGGCGCGGCGTTCTCGCTTGAGCTCTGCCTTATGGCGGCAGGCCGTATCGACGCGGCAGCCGGGCGCGGGCAGTCTTTTATTGAATCTGCCGCGGGGCGGCTTATCGCGCAGGAAGCGGGCGCGATGCTTCTCGGCTTCAACGGAAAGCCGCTGCCGCCGATCAGCGAATTGGGTGAACGAGCAACCTTTGCCGCCGTCTCCCCCAGCATTGCACAAGAGCTGGGCGACCTGCTTGCAGGGCTGTAAGCGCATTCGCAATCTGCCGGAAAACCGTTCCAGACGGTGCCAGCAGAACATCAGACAGCAATATGTTACCTAATCCCTGATCTGTCGGTAAATTAAACCGTTATCGCGCTTCAGTGTGATGCCGCTGTCAACGGCGTCCAAATCGGCGTCTTTAATGGTTAACGTGTGAATATCTCTTTTCAGACATTGCATGCTCTCCTTTTTTCTATTTATGGTAATAATGCCTCCCGTTTGAACTTTCGAAGCAATTATGAGCAATATTGGTTTCTCTATCTTCCCCACAGTGTACAATTTAATAAGAAAGCCGTTCATTTGTTGCAAATGCAACGCATAGTATTTCCTTCATATGTTATGTTAAAAACAGGAGAATAAAAGGAGGGCTTAAGTATGGGTAAAATGCTTACAGACAGGGTCACATGGGTTGGTAAGGTGGATTGGGAGCTCAAGCGGTTCCACGGCGACGAGTACTCCACACGCAAGGGCTCCTCATACAATTCTTATCTCATTCGGGACGGCAAGACCGCTCTGATCGATACGGTCTGGCAGCCCTTTGACAAGGAGTTCGTATCGCGGCTCAGCGAAGAGATTGACCTCAAGGATATTGATTATGTCATCGCGAACCACGCGGAGGTGGATCACAGCGGCGCGCTGCCGGAGCTCATGCGCCAGATACCGGACACGCCGATTTACTGCACGGCCAACGGCATTAAGTCTCTCAAAGGGCATTATCATGCGGGCTGGAACTTTGTCCCGGTAAAAACCGGAGACACGCTGGACCTTGGGAGCAGCAAGCTGATATTTATAGAAGCCCCCATGCTGCACTGGCCGGACAGCATGTTCACCTATATGACGGGTGATAACATACTTTTTTCCAACGACGCATTCGGGCAGCATTACGCCACAGAATCGCTCTACAACGATACGGTGGACAAAGCAGAGCTTTACAGCGAGGCCATTAAGTATTACGCGAATATCTTAACGCCGTTCTCACCGCTCGTGACCAAAAAGATCAATGAGGTGCTGAGCTTCGGTCTTCCGGTGAATATGATCTGCCCGAGCCACGGCGTGATATGGAAGGACGACCCCACACAAATTGTACGTCAATATCTTGTCTGGGCAGACGGTTATCAGGAAAACCAGATCACGATCGTGTACGACTCCATGTGGGGCGCAACCCGGCTCATGGCGGAAGCGATAGCGGCGGGCATTACCGAACAGGACGGCAGTGTGACGGTTAAGCTCATAAATGCGGCGAAGGAAGATAAGAACGACATCATCACCGAGATATTCCGATCAAAAATGATTTTGATCGGTTCATCCACGATCAACAGAGGCTATCTCTATTCCATCGGCGGGCTGCTGGAAATGACCAAGGGGCTTAAGTTTGCCGCCAAGAGCGCTGCGGCATTCGGCAGCTACGGCTGGAGCGGCGAAGCCGTCAGCCAGCTGACTGATAAGCTTAAGGAATGCGGCTTTGAAACGGTGGAAGGCAAGAAAGCGCTATGGAAGCCGGATAGCGCAGCGCTTGCTGAATGTGCGGAATACGGCAAGAGAATTTCGGGGATAAAAGGATATGGAAACGAGAACACTTGATTTAAAGCAGTCCGTCTACACGTTGTGCAGCGAGCACGAAGGGCTCGCCGACATATTAAAACAGCTGACGATAATGTGAAATACTTCTCACAGGGCGCGGAGTGCGTGTTCCCGCGCACGCGGGCCATCATCGGGCGCAAGGTGTCCAACTGCCATCCGCCCGCCAGCGTGCACATAGTGGAGGGCATCGTGAACGATTTCAAGGCAGGCAAAAAGACGCACGAGGATTTCTGGATACACATGGGAGAAAAATACGTTTATATCCGTTACTTCGCGGTGAGAGACGCCGACGGCTAATACTTGGGCACGCTCGAGGTCACGCAGGACATTGCGCCCGTGCAGCAGATCAGCGGCGAAAAGCGGCTTGTGTCGGATATCTGAAATTAACGCTGATTAAACAGCATCCAATATAGAAAGGGGTCAGACTATGAATATACTCAAGAATATTGAAATGGATAAAGCGCTGGTTATGGCGGAGCTCGTCACCTACCAGCCCGGCCAGATTGTGAGCCGTACGCTCGTGCAGAACAAAGCCGTCAGCATCACGCTGTTCGCGTTCGACAAAGGTGAGGAAATCAGCTCACATGAGTCCAAGGGTGATGCGCTGGTTTACTTGCTGGACGGCACCGCCTCGATCACAGTGGGCAGCAGCGTTCACTCCGTGAGCGCCGGACAGACGATTGTGATGCCCGCGGGTATCCCCCACGCGCTAGAAGCGGCCGAGCCGTTTAAGATGATGCTCGTGGTGGTATTCCCCAGCGAAAAAGAATAAATAACAAAGAGTCAGCGGCTGAACCGGTCTTCACATAAGGCCGGTTCTTTTCTTTGGGCTCTTCTCAAGTGTTGTCACCAGCCATCAATAGTGATAATATGTGGCTACTAAAATGACAAGGATCGCATAGGAGAATCGCAGTGAAGACTGACGATACGATAAAACGAATAGCCTGCCGCGCTCAAACGCCGCTCGGCGTATTCACGGCTCTCTATGAAAACGGCAAAATTCAGCGCGTGCTGTTCCCGGACGAACCCTGCCCGAGACACTTCGCCGTGTATGATGACACGCTCCCCTTTGCCGTGCAGACCGCTGAATATTTCGCGGGCACGCGCCGCGATTTTTCTCTGCCCATGCTGCTTCCGGGCACGCCGTTTCGTCAGGCTGTTTATCGGGCCACCATCGGCATTCCTTACGGCGGCACCGCCTCTTATTCGGCAGTGGCCCTCGCAGCGGGATACCCGCTGGCCATGCGCGCCGTGGGCACCGCAATGAAATTAAACCCGCTGCCGCTGCTGATCCCATGCCACCGCGTGGTGCACAAGGGAACAAAAGCCGAAGCGTACCGCGGCGGCCTTGATATCAAAAGCTTTCTGCTCGATCTTGAATCGGCCAAATGATTCAAGCCGTTTATTGTCATCTCCGCCGTATTCAGCTTAGGTCATTCCAAACGAAATATTGGATTGTTGGTAAAGCATAAGCAAGGTCTCAATCTGCAGCCGCAGACAAAGTGAGAAAGTATGGCCATAGAAAGCAATCGGCAGACCACAATCTACGTCACACACTCACTCCCATTTGCAACTCAAGGCTCATTGATTATAGGCAACGCTTGCTTGGCTTGCACTGCGGCTGTAAAAACGGTGATATGAAAACATGGGCATCGCTTGTGACAGTCTGTTTTCATGTCATTCCGCCGTGCAATGCTTTATACTTAAACTGTAGCTATTAACGCAAGCATTGCTGGATTGGATTGAATACGCTAAACTCAATCAATCGCAGAGCATTTTTTTGATATCTTTAACCAGCTGTATGGACGCCTCGATTTCCACTTTTCTTGTGGATAGGCTTTCGATATTGCAGCCTGCCGGTATGTTTTTTTCTCTGCAGAACTCAAATATATCCGTAAAAACATCCTTAGATAGCTGAAGCGACCGCGCTAAGATATCCTTGGAATGCTGCAAATCGTTCTCAAGCCATCTCGGGATGCTGATCCCAAGCCATTTCATGAACTCGAGCGTCTTTGCCGAGCCGCAGGGCGTGAGCGTAAATAGGATCGGCACCATATCGATGCGGTTCTCTTCGCAGAAGTAATAATAGTCGGATAAAAAGTCTTTGGCCGCCTGCGCGTTGTAAGTCACTTGGGATATGAAAAATTTGCACCCATCCAAGCACTTGTTAATCACCTTTATATGCTCATCTTTGCGCGTGATATGGCGCTCCGGTATGGTGACGCCCCCGAGGACCAGATTATCTTTCCCCGAAAAATGCCGCAAAGCGTCTTTCAAGCTCAGCTTCACCTGTTGTGCCTTCGATGCCGCGCCAACAAAGACGGAATAGACGCTCTGCCCCGTATCCGTCCATTCTGTCAGCTGTTCCTTTGTGTACTTTCCGACGCACCGGTATACAATTTTGGGCAAATTAACGGCCGCCAGATAGTTTTCGGCATACACACCCGGATCGACGGTTTCCATGAACGGAAAAGTTCTTTGATCATTGGTTCTCTCGGCTTCATCCTGAATATCGTAAATCACCAGCGCATCCACATCAATGCGGCTGATTCGTTCCGTTTGCTTTTGAGCGATCTCCAAAAGCTTTTCAGGCTCATTATCCCGTTTGGGCGGCGTTAAGCCATATGTCATGATTCCGGGTTCTCTGTTTGCAATCTTATCGCTTAACATCACATCACCTCGTCTGTACATTCCGGCACACCCTATATCTTTGCCAATCGACTATACCGGGAATGCTGCATATTACAAGAATCCAACCGCATTTTGATATGACCAATCTCAGCTTGAACTGGCGTGCTTTAAGCCGATTGTATCATACCTTGGCGGATGTTTGAAGCAGTGATCCGGTATGAATACGGCTGGGACTGATTTACGGCATATAGAGAGCAGCGTTATAAAAATCCGATTTTTGTTTATATTTAATGAGACTGATGGAAACCGGCTGAAAATGATAAAATGTATTCGAATGGAACGATCATGACAAAAAAAATCACACTCATGCTGCTGGCCTTTTGCTTGGCTTTCGCCCTGAGCGGCTGCAACAGCAGCTTTGCAACAACGTTGTCAGACAATGAGATCGACACCTTATTTGCGCAGCGGCTTCACAGCCCCGAATTGCCGCCCGATGAAACGCCGGCTGAGACGATCTGTACGGATTATACGGACCGGGGACTGCTCCGCATCTGCTACGTGAAACAGGCGGATGTGAAGCACAAGCTTCAGGTGCTCAAGGGCGATCAGCATGTTGATTACAACCTCAAAGCGGACGGCAGCGTAGAAGACTTTTCTTTGCAATTCGGCAGCGGTGATTACACGGCGCGCATATTGCAGAACGAGTCGGGCAGTAACTATTTTGAAGTTGATACCAAATCATTTTCCGTTTCTCTCAGCAGCGACACAATTCCGTTCTTAAACGCCGTGCAAAACGTCAGGTGGAATGCCGCCATGACGCCCATCAAGGAAGTGCGCAGAATCATCGCACCCGCTTTGGCGCGCGCCTCAGACGACGACTTGCCGCGCGAATGCACGCGTGATTTATACGATTACATCTGCATGCACATCAAATACGATAACGACAAAACCCAAAACGTTGATTACGATTATGTGCCCGATATTGAGGAAACATACGCGACGGAAAAAGGCATCTGCTACGATTACGCCTCCCTGTTTGCGTCGATGCTGCGCAGCATCGGCATCCCCGCCAAGCTTGTGAAAGGCTATGCAAACGCCAACCCGACTGTCTACCACGCGTGGAATGAGGTGTACTTGGATGGCAGCTGGCATGTGATTGATACCACGCTGGACGCTTCCGCAGGCATGACGGATATGATGTTTAAAAACGCATCAGATTACACGAATGTATCGGAATATTAGGTATCGGCACGTGTTTTGATACCGCAGCTTGGCTCTACGCTTCTATGGTTTCGCCGCAGGATAAATAGGCGATATTGCGTGCCCGCTCCGCAAGATAGCGAAATGCTTCAGTTCCCGTGCAATGGCACGTATAAAACCGGGTCTCATAGACGCTGATTTTTTCTGAGATTCTGTCCAGCAATTCATGAGGAACCGTCTTTTTTGTTGTCGGGTTAAAGAGATGAAAACCGCCGACGCAGACGCTCGGATGAAAATCCGTCGCCCTTTGCATGATATTAACGATCCCCGTATGCCCGCAGCCCATTACCAAAACGTTTTGTTCGCCATGTATCAGCAGATTCTG
>JAEZNC010000138.1 GCA_023441905.1 Bacillota bacterium
ACTGATACCACTGATCTGCATGCGTCACTACCTCTTTCTAACCGCTGATTTCCAGCGCTTTAATCGCCATGCTCTTGGTGGCGTTGAGCGCCGTCACATTGGCTTCATACGATCTTGTCGCAGACATCAGGTCGATGATCTCTTCGGTTTCATCCACATTGGGAAACGCCACATACCCCTGCGCATTCGCGTCGGGATGCGTCGGATCATATTCATATTCAAAGCTGGAGGCGTCCTCCACAATACCTGTGACCATGACCCCGCTGCCCGTGGCCGAGTTCAGCGCGTCTGAAAACGCGGAGGGCCTTTGGCCCATTGTGACGACTCTTCTCCGGTAAGGCTCCCCGTCCGCGGTGCGCGTGGTGTCCGCGTTGGCGATATTCTCACTGATCACGTTCATGCGCATGCGCTGGGCCGTCAAGGCCGAAGCGCTGATGTCAAGCGATGATAAAAATCCCATGGCACACTACTCCACATTGTTAATCGCCGCGCTGAGCTTTCTGAACTCACTGGAAACCTGCTCAACCAGCGTATTGTATAAAATCGAATTTTTCGCAAGCTCGGTGTTCTCGTAATCGATGTCCACGTTGTTCCCGTCGAGCCCTTCGGAAGTGTCCGCGTTTGTACGAACGGCCGCTTGCATGCCCTGCGACGAAAAATCCATGTGTCCCGCTCTTGTCTTTTTCGCAGTCAAATCGTCCGTGTTCAGCGCGGCTTCAAACGCGTCCTCAAAAGACACGGATGAGCTTTTAAAATTCGGCGTATCCACATTGGCAATATTGTTGGTAATCACCTCGTTTTTAAGCCACGAGGCGTCCAGCCCTTTTTGGAGCAAATTCACATTGTTAAACAATTTATCGATCATTGCGCATACGCCCCCTAAACAGCCGCAAACTGCTTATAGTATTTCATCACCTTGTCCACATATCCCCGCACGCCTTCGGATATTTTTGCATACTGCTGCGGATCGTCCGCGTTCGTGATATCAAGGCGGCCGATGCGCCCTGGCCCCGTGTTGTATGCCGCGAGCGCGAGCCGGATATCGCCGAAACGCTCCAGCTGCTGCTGCAAATATGTGCTGCCGCCCATCACATTCTGATTGACGTCAAATGAGTTTGTCACACCGAGCGACCTTGCCGTGCCCGGCATCAGCTGCATAAGCCCCTGCGCCCCGCATCTCGACACCGCGTCGGTGCGGAACGAAGATTCCACCTGTATGACCGCCTTGATCAGCGCCGGATCAAGCCCCGTCTGACGGGCTGCCTGACTCACGGCCGAATCGATCTCGCCCGTAGACGCCGATACGGCAAGCGGCTGACCGCCTGTATAGCCCGAAAACGCATCGTAAGCGTTGGATGCGGCGTTGGTCTCCGCACTGCTCAGCCCCATGCGCTGTTCCACGTCGCTCAGAATATCACTGAACGTGCCCGAAACGCCTCTGACCTTTGCGGCCTTCGTTTCCAGCACGCTTTGAAATTTGCTGAGCTTTTCAAGATAAATACTTTCAACGCTGTTCATACAATTATATTATCGTTTCTTTGTGTCATTTTCTTTAGCGGTTTTATTCCGGGCGGCAGCATCGGCCGTACCAATCGTAAATCCCGCGGGCGATTGCGCTCAGCGGCATCTCTTTTTCCACCGCGCCAATTCTGTGAGCCACAGCAGGCATCCCATAAACCACGCACGTTTTCTGGTCCTGTCCGATTGTGGACGCACCGCTTTGCCTCATGGCCAGCAGCCCTTTCGCGCCGTCACTGCCCATGCCGGTCATGATAATACCCAAACGATTAATACCCTGTAATTTGGCAACCGAATCAAACAAATAATCCACAGACGGGCAGTGGCCGCTGATTTTCTCGCCCTCGCGGCATTCCACCACAAATCCGCTCCCGCGCCGAACCACGCCCATATGCAGGCCTCCCTCCGCAATCAGCACGGTGCCGGGCCTCACCTCATCCTTGTCTTTGGCCTCTTTCACCTCCATCGCGCATATGTTGTTTAAACGTTCGGCATAAAGCCGCGTGAAAACGGGGGGCATATGCTGAACGATCACGATGCCAGGCAGGTCGCTCCCGAGCTCGCGCAAAATGGAGAGCGTCGCTTCCGTGCCGCCCGTGGATGCGCCGATCGCGATGATACCTTTTGTATCCGACACGCCCGATTTTTTGAGCACCTCGGTTCTTGCCGGGCTGTGTTTAAACTGCCCCACTTTGGCAATCGACGCAATTTTTATTTTCACCGTCATTTCGGAAATAAACTGCAGCTTGTCGCGCTCCGTTTTAAGCTCCGGCTTGGTAATGAAATCAACAGCCCCCGCATCCAGCGCATCAAAAACGCTGCTGCTGACTGCGCTGATGACCACCACCGGCAGCGGATATTGCGGCATCAGCTTCTTTAAAAACTCAATACCGTTCATTTTCGGCTTATTGATATCAAGGGTCATGACGTCGGGCTTTAAATCGAGTATCTTGTCTCTGGCTTCAAAAGGATCTCCGGCCTTACCGACGATTTCGATTCCCGGATCGCCCGACAGCGCGGATGAGATATACTCTCTCATAAACATGGAATCATCAACAACCAAAACTCTGACTGCTTTTGCCGCCATATCTATCACCCTACCTTCTTATATACCGACGGAATCAGGCTCTTGAAATGAAACTCTGTTCTGTCAACAGTTTCAGACTGCCCGACAAACAAGTAACCACCCGGTTCCAGTGCGTTATAAAACTTGCTGATCAGCGCTTTTTTGGTCTGATCGTTAAAGTAAATCATCACGTTCCGGCAGAAAATAACATGAAACTTCTTTTTGAACGGAAACTCCCCTTCAATGAGGTTATACCGCCTGAATATTACTTCTTTTTTGAGCGCATCATTAACCTGCCAGTTGCAGTCCGGCATTTTATCAAAATGGTTCATTTTCCAGTTCGTCGGCACATTTTTCAAGCATTCGTCATCGTAAATCCCCAGAATCGCTGCATCAAGCGCCTTTAAGGATATATCCGTCGCGAGCACCTTGGCATCCCATCGGCTTTTATCGCTGCCGAAATAATCGGCAATCAGCATGGCCAAGGTGTAGGGTTCCTGTCCCGTCGAGCATCCGGCACTCCAGATTCGAAGATCATGATCTTTGATTCCGGCACTCAGCTCGGGCAATACCTTATCTTTAAAGAACTGGAAGTGATCCCATTCCCGCATAAAGTAAGAATAGTTCGTTGTCAAACGGTTTAATATCTGGTTGAGCTGCTCTCCCGTCGGGTCATTCAGCGCAAATTCCAAAAAAGACGAATAATCGCTGAAACCGCCCGCCGTCAGATAATTGTTCAGCCGGCTCTCAATCAGCGTCCGCTTTTTAATGAGGTTGATTCCGTAATTCTTCTGCATGTAATCAACCAGCATATGAAATTCTTTATCATTAATTGTTATCATATTTATCTGCGGGTGCAAAGAGGGGGAATATCTCCCCCACACCGAAAATTATATTTTTATAGTCCTGAGCCAATTTTTCTCAGATAAAAAACACGGCAGTGTCTGCCGGTTTTTTGTTTCTTATTCGATCTCGCTGATCTCCTGTGTTTCCTGATCGTCAAACAGCTTTTTGCAGTCCAGCAGCAGCGTCACCACATCGCCGATTTTTCCGATGCCGTGAATATACCGATTGCGTATGCCCGATTTGTAGCTGGGCGGGGGCGCAATATTTTCATCATCAATGGTTAACACTTCAGCCACTTTGTCCACAATCAAGCCGACCACCATTTCCTGAGTATCCACCACGACGATACATGTTCTGTCGTCGTATTCAATGGCTTCTTTATTAAACTTGAGCCGCATATCGATAACGGGAATGATTTTGCCGCGAAGATTGATGATACCCTTGATGTATTCGGCAACTTCGGGTATTTTGGTAATCTGCTGAAGGCCAATAATCTCGGTGACATACTGAATCTCAATGCCGTAAATCTCGTCGCCCAGATTGAATGTTAAAAAACGGCCGTGCTGAGTATCCTCTTCCTGTTCAAACAATTCGTTTTCCAAGTTCATCACGTTTCCTCCTCAAAAAATCTGTCTGATCTCATTATAAAAACAAATCTACCAACATTCCCCGAATGTCGTCCACCATTTGCAGCAGCTTCAAGTTGTCCCGCTGATCGGACAGAATTTCCTTTGCGAGTTCCTCAAGCTTTAAATTGACATTTCGAATCACAAGAAAAACCTTGTGTCGCCCTCTCGCATCAAAGACGCTTGACTTGACACACGCAAAAGCGTTGCTCGCCGCTTCTCCGAGCAGCTCACTGATCAGCATCCTATACTCCGCGAACGCCTTGATATCCGCTTTCCCTTTTATCTTTTCTCCCTGCTTATAAATCTTTTCCTGAAGCTCGGCAATATACAGCTGGTACTGCGCCTCGTTGAGCGTGGTCAATTGGCGAAAAAAAGCCATGCCCGAATCCGGGGCGGCTTGTCTGTCAACTGCCGTATAACGCTCCATATTATCGGTGACGATGTGGTTCACATCCGATACTTTCATTTTACCGTCTCCACCCTGTCAGCTTACTTCTTTTCGTCGAAATAAAAGGCGTCGTTCTTTTGGTACGCGTTTTTGTACTTGCCAATCCCTTCCTTCTTCTGGTTCAGATTTTTAAGATCAGCTTTATACAGCTCGATTTTTTCCCGCGCAAGCGCTTCGTTTTGCTCGTCCAGCCTTATAATCTCTTGAATAATACCACGAATCTCTTGCTTTAAAACAACAATTTGCGCGTCATGGGTATCCGGGATTTGCTTCTCGGTTTTTGAAAAGGCATCAATCTTGCCGATGATGCCTTCACGCTCTTCCAGGGTTTGAGAAAATGCGACGACATCGTCGTTCTTTATCAAAACTCCGCATTGCTCAGTCAATTCACGCATTTTCGTCAGCCATTCTTTTTTTAATTGCAATATCCCCACAAGCTGGTCTCGGTCTGACAAACTCATTCGGCTTCCTGTCCGGCCATATAAAGGCCGCCTTTATATTCTCTGTGCACCTGCTCCCACGCGTCGCGAAGGCTGCTTAATATGTTGACAATGGGGGCAATTCCGGAGGCGTCTTTTGAGGCGTTGATGCTCACGATTTCATGATGGACAAACTCATAGAGTTTTAAAAGATCCTGCGCAATACCGTAGCTAAAATCAAGACCCATCATGAGTTCCATGATGATATCCTGAGCCGTCTGAAGATGCTCATTAGCCGCTTCCACATCTTTGTTTCCGATCGTGATTTCCGCGAGATGCAGCTGTTTGATAGCCCCGTTATACAACATGATTACGAGTTCAATCGGATTCGCCATCATAACGTTATGTTTTTTATATTGCTGATCCGAATTGGTCATCGCACTCATTTCTACACTCTCCTTTGTGTGTGGCTTGTATTATGATGAACTCGTTGAGGAAAACAGCGAGGACAGCCAGCTCGATTGGCTGTTGAGCTTCGCGAGGGCTGACTCCATCGCGCTGAATTTCAAATACAGCGCCTCCGACTTTGCACTGAGCTTATCTTCGAGCTTGTCCACCTCTTCCTTGGAATCCGAGATGCTGTCCTCAATTGCATCAAGCGAAACATCCGTCGCCCGTTTGGTATAACTGAGCAGCGAATCCGAAAGCCGCGCCACGAAACCCGATTCGTTAAACTTTGTGTTGGCATCGGTCGATTTCGACGTTTTGACAAAAAGACTTGTGACAGCGTCCGGGTTGGTTTCCAATGCGTTTTTCAACTTGTCCTTATCGAGCGTAATCTTGGCGCCGTCGGTATAAGCCCCTGTGGTGAGGCCGATATCCGAAAGCTTCATACCCGTGCCTTCCACCGTGGTATAAAGCGCTTTTCTGACCATCGTCAGCAGCGACTGAATACCCGAATCGTTGCGGAGCATGCCGCTTTTCGCCTTCTCTTCCCACTTCTCAATATCGGTATCCGACATCTCATCTTTCTGGGCATCCGTCAGCGGCGAATAAGACCGGTACACATCCTCGCCGATCATACTCTGAAGCTTGCCGATCAGCTCGTTGTATGAATCAACGAACTTGGATATTTTATCGACGACGGCGTCAACATTTTTTGTGACTGTGAATGAAATTCCCTTGTCGTTTTCGTCTGCGGGAATATATTCGTCGTTGAGCGTATAGGTGATGCCGTCAATCGTGAACGTGTTGCTCGATTTGACCACATCATAACCGTCAATTTTAAGTTCAGCGTCCTGCCCGTTTTTGGTTTGCGCCGCAATGCCGAGCGCGCCTGCCACCGTGTGGCCTTCTGTGTCCACATATGAGAACATGTTGCCCGCGGTATTTTTGATATCGATCTTGCTGGCGCTGCCTGTCGTTTTGGACGTGATGGTGAAACCGTCCTTCAAGCTGCTGTAGCTGATTTTCACGCCCGCATCAGACGCGTTGATTTCACTCATCATGTCGCTCAGCAGCGTATCCTCATTGAACGTAAAGTTGACATCGTTGATCGAAAACTTGACTTCCTTGACGTCTCCGTTCTGCTGAAACGTTAATTCGTTTTTGAAGGCCAAATCCTTAAGCGCTGTGTCTCTGTTCAGCTCTGTTGTGAACACATCCGTGCTGCTTAAACTCGCCGCCTCAGCAAGCTTCGTGATGCTGTTGATGGTGACCTTGCCTTCCGTGGCAGACGCACCCGCCTTGACCGTCACCGCACTGGTTGTGGTCAGCATCGCCACATCAAACGCGCTGTAAGCTGACGCGGAAAGCATATTGCTCGACGCGTTAAGCACGCTCAAATTACTCTCTCTGAACGTTTTGATCAGCGAATTAACGGACCGCAGCGCATCTGCCTTCCATTGAAGCTTGGTGGTCGTCTGGTTTTGTTTATCCAGCTTTGCCTGATAGGACGCCAGCATGTTTTTAACAATTGTATCCGTATCCATGCCGGACGCCAATCCGGTCACACGATTTGTGGTTACCGGTGTGATAGCCATTTGATTACCTCCTTTTACCCTAAAAAGCCTTATGCATGGGCAAAGTAAGAAACTTTTGATAGACTCTTACTATATATCGATGTAATGGGCGTATAACTTGAGAGCTTACGCCCTGCCTGGGCAACCGTGACGCCGCGTTTTTCATCATAAACACCGTCTTTGGAGGGGCACACCACCTGAACATGCCCATGCCCGCTTGGGTTCTTCCACGCTGTAACCACAGGAGAACCCGCGTTGGCCAACGCCTGTGCCTGCGCCGGCGTCACCTCAAACCAGCCGTATTGACCGCCGTGCTGATGCAGCCAGTTGTATATGCTGTTGGCTGACATCTGCCTCGCTCCCTTCACATCAGGGTATGTCCGCGGCGCTCCCGTTTCCGGGTCAATATAATGCGGTATCTCGGCACCCATCGCGCTTGTCACATCCCACATGAAAATATTGCAGTATGTGTCTCCGCGCCCTTTCTTGTTGACCTCATAGCGTTTGTTGTTTTCTACATCAAACTGATCAATCACCTGACGGTAAAGCGCGGCCGACCTTTTGCCCGCACGGCTCGTAATGGCCGGGGTGCACGGCTTGGATGCCGCGACCGGTGTCATCGCCTCATTCGTTCCCGTCGTTGCGGTTATGCCATAAGCTCCCGATGCGGTTTTGAAAAGCGCCGATGAGGACAGTGCGCCTTTGCTTGCGAGCGCGCTGCCGAGGCTGATCATCGCAAGATCCGAGCTGCCGCCCAGCATCGACAGCAGCATAAGGCCTGATATTTTGTCTCCGAGGCCCGAGAGCGTATCCGCCGAATCGGATGAGCCGCTGAGCCCTTCAAGCATTTGAGCCGAAAGCATACTGGAAAACAGATTTGTATCACTGTTTTCCGTATTCTGGCTTCTGTTCAACAGCTGCTCCAGCATGGCCTGTTTAACGCTATCAATATTGCCGACAGCCATTCCGTTCTCCTTTTATTTGATAAGCATAATATCAACGTTTTTTATCAAGTCCAAACCGCGAACCGTATTTGGCATCCATGGTGTTGACAAAAACGAGTATTTCAGCGACCACTTTATAAAGTTCCTCGGGTATTTCATCGCCGACGCTCATTTTTTGCAGAACACCGGAAAGCTTTTGATCCTGAACCACCTGAATATGATGTTCGTGCGCTTCTTCGACCATCCGTTTGGCGACATACCCCTTGCCCAGCGCCACGATATACGGCGCGTTGTCGTCCTGCGCGTTATACTTCAGCGCCGCCGCCTCGGTCATCCCGTCCTTTTCGCCATCGTTCATCATACTCTTATATCCACATTCCCGGCACTGCCGTCCGTTTCCTTTTCAAAGCGCTCCTCGGCGTTGAGCACCGTCGTGCGCGATGTCAGCTGTTTGACGCTGACGCCTGAGAGCGTGTATCCGGCTTGCTGCACCGCACCTTTCAGCTGTGCCGCATCTGCACGCATGTCGTCCGCCAGCTGCATATCTTCCATATTAAACTCGATGTTTAAGGTCTTTCCGCTCGTTTTCACGAGTGTTTCCACACGTCCCATGTACTGCGTGTCGAGGCCCAGAAGTATCAGTATGTTGTCCGGATCGACTGCCTTTTTGCCGCCGCGGTACCGGTATATAAAGAGTTCCGCAGTGGTTTGCTGCTGACGACCCGTCTGCAGCGGAATCTGATAGCAGTCAAAGCGTTTGATTTCACTCATCAAAGACATCTGCTTTTCAGCCTGATCCAGCTTGGAGGCGACAACATCCCTAACTGTTTTATCGGCATGATCTGCCAAAAGCTTTAGTTCTTTTAACTGCTCAGGCATTTCCTGCACAGCCTTTTTAATATGCACCGAAAGTTTTTCGGCATCATCCATAGGGGCCAGCATACCGAGTGCCTTCTGCACGATTTCATTGCCCTTTTGGATTGTTTTGACCGCATTTTCCGCCATGTTATCGTTTTTAGCCGCCGCCGTTTTTGCGTCCGCCGCCTGAGTAACGGCGCTTCTTTCCGTCTGCGGCATATCTGCCATTCTATCCGCAGACGGCTGTGCCACAGCCTCTTCTGCACTAGGCGTATTTGTCTGCTGCGGATTGATTTGATCGGAGGGTCCGCCCCCAACGTTAGCCGTCTTAGGCGCCGATGGTGGCGTTTGCGGCGCTTGCGTGCCGGGCCCGGCTGCGGCAGGATTTGTCTCCGGCTGAGCGGGGCTCTGGCTTTGCCGTACCGGCACGGGCGGTGTATTCGCGTCTGGCGCAGCCTCCGCCGTTGGCTGTGTATGGGCGGCAGGCATGTTCTGAGCAAGACCGCCCGAAACAGGGCTATCTTGTGCTGGGCTCGTCTGACCGGTACCGGCCACCGCTGCCTGATTCGAGACGGAATCGGCTGGCGCGGCTTGGCTTAATCCGGGGCCCGTCGACGCGGTTTGGGCTTGTACCGGGCTGCTTTGCGTCTGACTTTGTCCCGCAGTCTGTCCTGCTTTATCAGCCGCTCCCTGCCCGTCAGACAGCGCTGCGTGAGTGCTGACGCCCAAATCGGCTTTCAAAGACTGCGTTGTTTGAGCCGCGGGATCGGCTGATAATGATGCGAGAGTGCTCTGAGAAAAAGCCTTCGGACTTGTCCTGATACTTTCAATAATCTGTGCGAGCAGCGCTGTGACAGGTGAAGGGCCTTTGGCCATTTGTGACAGCACTTCAATGTTTTCCGCGGTACCGGCCAGGCCATGCCTCGATATAAACGCAGCCGCTTTCGGATCGGCCCCCGGGTTGTTTTTGAGCATGGCAAGCGTGCTTAATAGTGCCTGCGCCTTGACGGACTGGCTCATGGCCCGGATATCCGCCGACATTTCGGATTCCGTCGCAAACGGCGCTTGGCGTGAGATATCCACCACGCGCAGCACATACCGCCCGCCGCTCGCTTCATCCACAACGGTCTCCACATAATCGCCCACAGCCACGCCGATATCGCTGAGCAGCTTGGCGGTTAGCACCGCCCCGCCGTCCTGATTTTTTAAAAAGACCTTATCACCCTTGATATCCGTGACCTCCGCAATCAGCACATCGCCTTCGGACAAACCGGTGCGCTGGGGGCTGTCGGGTAATTTTCTGGATATGCCGATATTCTCAACTCTCATAACTTTCGCCTTTTTTTGATAAATTTTCGCTGATTTTGCGTTTCTGTTGATTCAATTCGGGTTATATGTCTAATGCGTCAAAACGTATCGCTTTCTATATGATATATCGGATTTTTTAAAAAAGCTTAACAGTTTTATTATTCGATTCGATATGGTATATGTGGCGAGATATCGGGGCGCTTACTTTGGCGCACTGGTTTTGTTTTATTGTTGCGGGAAAATTACACCTACGAATGGAGCCACTATGTTTAATTCAGGGGGAATTCCAAGCGATCAGCTTGATTTTCTGAAAGAGCTTGAAAATATCGGCGCCGGGCATGCGGCAACGGCCCTTGCATCCATGCTCGGGCACGAAGTCAATATACAGGTGCCGCACGCGCAGTTCTGTGAATACGAGCAGATCTGCGATATACTCGACGGCCCCGAAAACGTCGTCGCCGGACTGCTTGTGGGCATCTCTGATGATCTGGACGGTTATATTCTTCTGGTGCTTAGCCGTAACGATGCGTATGAACTGACCAAAGCCATTATCACACAGATGGGCGGTGAGGTTGACGATACCGGTGAATTCAACGAGATGCAATTGAGCGCGCTCAAAGAGCTGTCCAACATACTCATCGGCTCATACATTTCAGCCATCTCATCCCTGACCGGGCTGCGGATTGATGCCTCCGTGCCCGAACTTGTTTTGGACATGGCGGGCGCGGTTCTCAATCTTCTCGTATCTGCCTACGGTGAATACGGCGATAACGTGCTGTTTATGGAAACGGAATTTGTGGAAAACGAGCACAGCATATTCGGACATTTCTTTTTGATTCCGGATGTTGAATCTTATAACCGTTTGATGACACAAATGGGGCTGGTATGAGAATATTTACAATTGGTGTTGCAGAACAGAAAATAGCAAGGTCTCCGGACAAACTTGTGACTTTGGGGCTTGGTTCATGTATCGGGCTTGTGCTGTATGATCCGATTGCAAAAATCGCCGGAATGGTTCACATTATGCTGCCCTCGTCGTCGATTCGTTCCGAGGTGACAAACCGATTTAAGTTTGCCGATACGGCCATTGTGGACATGCTGGACCAGATCATAAAGGAGGGAGCGGCGCGTCCGAGGCTCCGTGCCAAAATCGCCGGCGGCGCACATATGTTCCGCACCACAGGAACAATCGATATTATGAATGTCGGTCAGCGCAATATCGCGATGTGCCGAAAAGTACTGGAAGAAAACCGGATCATTCTGGATGGTGAGGATACCGGTGGAAGCAGCGGGCGTTCCATAGAATTTTGTTGTGACAGCTGCACGCTGTCGATACGCACCGTGTCACCAAAAGCCGTAAAAATTATATGATGAAAAAATGATCAGCAGAAATATAAACCGTTAAACAGGAGGTCACTTAAAACCATGAAGAAAGTACTGATCGTCGACGACGCAGCGTTTATGAGGGTTTCCATCAAAAATATGCTTGTCAAGAACGGCTACGAAGTCATCGGCGAAGCCGAAAACGGAAAGGTTGGCGTACAAAAATATCAGGAACTCGGGCCTGATATTGTGACAATGGATATCACAATGCCGGAAATGGACGGGCTGACCTGTCTTAAGAAGATTCTGGAGGCGGACCCCAAAGCGAATATTGTGATGATCAGCGCCATGGGCCAGGAAAGCATGGTCAGAGAAGCCGTTCTTTCGGGAGCCAAAGGCTTTATTGTCAAACCCTTTAAAGAAGATGTGATCGTTGCAGCGCTGAATAATCTGCCGTAAAGGAAGAATTGTATCATCTTAAGCTAATTATTAGGAAAGAAGGAAACTTTTCATGTCAGCGAATGATTCGATACTGGATGTTTATCTGTATGAAAACGGCCAGCTGCTCGACAATCTGGAGTCTTTGCTTTTGGCTTGTGAAAAAAGCGGCACCTTTACATCAGAGCAAATAGGTGATATATTTCGCATCCTGCATACGATAAAAGGATCTTCGGCGATGATGAATTTTGACAACATCACCGGTCTTTCTCATGCCCTTGAGGATCTTTTCGGATTCCTGCGCGAGTATCAGGCCCGCAAAAGAGACTACAGAAAAATCAGCGATCTTGTCTTTTCGTCTGTGGATGCAATGAAAGCCGAGTTCGGCAAGATTCAAAGCAGCGGCCTTCCCGACGGCGACTTAACCCATATCACCGATGATGTGCGTAAGTTTTACAAGATTCTCACTTCCTCAGACAGGGTTCATGAACCGAAGGATGAAGACATATCCACGGATAATGCGCAGGCCTCTATGCCGTTCTCCGAGGATATCTCCGGATTAAACCGCTATAAAGCCCATGTCACTTTTCAAAAAGACAGCAAGATGGAAAACATCAGAGCTCTCGGTATCGTAAAATCGCTTGAAACACTGTGTCAAAAAATTGTGACAGTACCGGGCGATCTCCTCGGCGAATACAGCGACGATGAGATTACAGCCAATGGCTTTGATCTCTATATCGAGTCCGATCAGCCTTCCCATGTGATTCATAACAAAATTAAAGAAGCTTTCTTTATAAACGAACTGCATTTTGAAGATTTATCGGAACAGAAGGCTGAAGAGGCCGCACCTGCCGAAAGCATAAAAGCAAAAATCTCCGATAATACGGCACCGAGCGCAGACGCTTCACACAATGTCAAGCAGCAAAATTACATGAGCGTCAACTTAAACAAGCTCGATATGCTTATGGATATTGTGGGTGAAATTGTTATCACTGAATCCACCGTGACCAAAAACCCCGAAGTGTTAAAGCTCGGCCTTG
Source organism: Bacillota bacterium (assembly GCA_023441905.1). Taxonomy (GTDB): domain Bacteria; phylum Bacillota; class Clostridia; order Christensenellales; family SZUA-584; genus SZUA-584. The sequence goes on from JAEZNC010000138.1 coordinate 12,859, forward strand.
ACAGCTTTGATAAGGCATCGCGCCAGCTTCGCAAGCTGACTGACGAGCTGCAGGATATTGTGATGGCCATCCGCATGATCCCTGTTTCGGCAACGTTTCATAAGATGGAGCGCATTGTCCGCGATATGGCCAATAAGTTCGGAAAACAGGCGGAGCTCATTATTGTGGGAGAGGATACGGAGCTTGATAAAAACGTGATCGACAATCTCTCCGACCCGCTCATGCACATTATCCGCAACTCCATGGACCATGGGCTGGAAACCACCGAAGAGCGTTCGAAGCTCGGCAAAACCCCCACCGGCCGAATCACGCTTGAAGCGCACAACTCAGGCAGTGATGTGCTGATCAGCGTTTCCGATGACGGGCGCGGGCTTAACAGAGACGCGATTCTCGAGAAGGGCATCAGCAAGGGCCTTGTGAAAAAGAATCCCGCCGATATGACGGATAAGGAAGTCTATTCGCTGATTTTCGCCCCCGGCTTTTCCACCAAGGAACAGGTCACCGAGTTTTCCGGGCGCGGCGTCGGTATGGATGTGGCACAGAAGAATATACAAAAGCTCGGCGGCACGCTGACCGTGGACAGCATGCCCGGGCGCGGCATGACCGTGCAGATACGCATCCCGCTCACACTGGCCATCATCGAAGGCATGCAGGTGAGCGTCGGCGGCAGTGTATTCATCCTTCCGTTGCTGTCGATTAAGGAATCGTTCAAGCTCAAAAATCTGAAGGACATCGCCAAAGACCCCGACGGAAATGAAATGATCACGATGCGCGGCAATTGTTACCCGATATTGCGGCTGCACAAATTGTTCAATATCAACACCGATATCACGTCTTTTGAAGACGGCATATTGGTGCTTTTGGAAACCCAGACGCTGAACTACTGCCTGTTTGTGGACGAGCTGATCGGTGAGCAGCAGACCGTGGTGAAACCTCTGCCCGTCTATATCTCAAAGATACTCGGTTTATCCAAGAGTATCGCGGGCTGTACGATACTTGGAGATGGGAGTGTCAGTCTCATTCTGGACGTGAATGGACTGATGGGATAACAGATGAGATATATCCCGATTAGTCACCTGCGCCCCGGTTATAAGCTGGCCTCAGACCTGGTGCTGTCGCGAAACCGTATTTTACTTCGCAAGGGGCGGCTTTTAACCGATGCCTTCATCAAAAAAATATCGGAGCTTGGTTATCAGGGGCTTTACATCGATGATGATTTATCAGAAGGCCTCTATGTGAACGACGTCGTCAGCGCGGAGCTGAAAATGACGATGAAAAACGAGCTTCAGGCGCTGCTTGACAACACGAAGCTGAACAGGCCGTCGGCATTCCGAACACGCATGCAGACGATCAACAAGCTGCTGCAATGCACGGTGGATGAAATTCTGCACTCAAGCCAGGTCATGGTCAACATGATTGATCTAAGAACCTATGATGACTACACCTACAGTCACAGCCTCAATGTCGCCATTTTGTCCATCGTCATCGGTATCACTCTCGGGCTCAACAAAAAAATGCTCCATCAGCTGGCGCTCGGCGCGCTGCTTCACGATACGGGAAAGATGTTCATCGAAAAGGAGATACTCAACAAACCTTCACGATTAACGCCCGAGGAGTTTGAGGAAATTAAAAAGCACAGCGAGCGCGGCTATGCGTACCTGTGCGACTACATGGATATTCCCGACGCGGCGCGTAACACGGCGCTGCAGCATCATGAGCAGTTTAACGGCAAGGGCTATCCGCAAGGCCTCTCGGGCGAATCGATTCATCTTTTCGGCCGCATTGTGGGTGTGGTGGACGTCTTCGACGCACTGACCGCGGACAGACCCTATCGGAAGGCCATGCTGCCCTCAGATGCCATCGAATACATCATGGGCGGCTACAACACCATGTTTGACCCGAGCATCGTCAATGCGCTCACACGCAAGGTTGCGCCGTATCCGGTGGGCACGTGCGTCCGCCTGAGTTCTGGTGAAACGGCCATCGTCACCAAGAACCACGAATCTGCCAGCCTGCGCCCCGTCGTCAAGCTCATTGCGGACGGCAAACCGACAGACACATTCATGGATCTTGCGCATGACCGCTCACTCCTCAATATCACCATCAAGGAAATCGTCAATATTCAGTAAAACAATTAAAATTATCAGTTAAGCCTTTGGTATGCACTCGCCCTAAAAGGGAATTTACTATCCATGTCTCAAGATATAATGAAAAGACCGTCAGCTTCATGATTTGCCCAACGATTTGCATAAGCAGCAGTCAAAGCAGACAGTGCCGGCTTTTGAAAGCCTATTTTTTTCGCTCCGCTTTTTGCTTTATGCGAAAGCTACTTTAACCACACCAGCATAACCGATGGATGATAACGCTAAAGCCCATAATAATGATCCCCCGGTCACTCGTCTTAAGGCTTACTCAACGGTCGGCAGCCGCAAAAGATTGTGACTTTCTTCCCCTTGAGTAAACGCTGATTAATTCGGAACGCTGTCTTGATGGCTGCTTCCGTGCTCTGCGGTGTCGCTGAAATCTCGAAATAGCGCTGCTATTCCCTCGATTTCGCTCCTTGCATAGCGCGAAATCCGCTCATCCATCCATCACTCCTTATTTAATCATTGTTTACTTGAAGGGGCGAGTCTTATCAAATGCATTTATTCTATCTAAGACGCAAAATTTTAGGCTTCTCCTTGAGGAGAAGCTGTCGCCGACAGGCGACTGATGAGGTGTTTGCATTATTAGCCTTTTTGACACCTCATCCGGTGTTTCGCACCGCTTTCTTCTCTAGGAGAAGGCTTTCATGAGTCATACTATTTATATCTTATATAAAGCATATTCTATCGTGAAAACCAGTTTACTTATAGCTAAAGCCCATAAAAAAAGCACGTTTAAAGATGAAATAAACGTGCTTTTTATTTGAAAAATAT
>JAEZNC010000152.1 GCA_023441905.1 Bacillota bacterium
GGGCAGCTGATGTCTCACGTGACGACCGACCTGTTTGACATCACCGAGCTGGCGCACCATGGCCCGGAGGATTTATTTATATCGCTGATCACCATCATTGGCGCGTTCTCCGTGATGCTGACCATCAACGTGAAGCTCGCGTTTGTGCTCATCGTTCTCGTGCCTATCGGCATCCTCTTTACGCTGATGCAGAGAAAGCGCATGATGCGCGCAAGCAAGCGTGTGAAGGAGCGCACGGCGGGCATTAACGCGGGAATCGAATCGAGCATATCGGGCGCGCGCGTGGCCAAGGCGTTCACCAACGAAGCGTTTGAAGTGGACAAGTTCATGGAAAACAACGAGCGCTTTAAACGCTCGAAAGGCGAGTTTTACTCGGCAATGGCCGTGTTTGCGAGCGGCGTGGAGTTTTTCACAAGCCTGTTCAGCGTGGCGGTGATTGCGTTTGGCGGGTATCTCATTATGCAGGGCGAGTTTGATTACGTGGGGCTCATCACGTTCTCGCTCTACGTTTCGACGTTTCTGCAGCCGATACGCAAACTCTCCACGTTTATGGAGCAGTTTTCGAGCGGCATGGCGGGCTTTCACCGCTTTCGCGAGCTGCTGCGCGAGCAGCCCGATATCACCGACAAGCCGGACGCGATCACGCTTGAAAACGTGAAGGGTGATATCGCGTTTGCGGACGTGAGCTTTTCGTACAACGATAAAAAGACGGTGCTTGAGCATCTCAATCTCAAAATCGATGCGGGGAAGACGCTGGCGCTCGTGGGGCCGTCGGGCGGCGGCAAAACAACGCTGTGTCACCTGATACCGCGCTTTTATGAGGCGAGCGGCGGGCGCATCACCATAGACGGGCATGACATCAAGGACGTCACGCTGCTCTCGCTGCGCCAGAACATCGGCATCGTCTCGCAGGATGTGTTTTTGTTCGCGGGCACGATACGGGACAACATCCGCTACGGGCGCATTGACGCAAAGGACAGCGAGATCATCGAAGCGGCGAAGCGCGCCGAGATACACGACATGATTATGGAGATGGAGAACGGCTACGACACGCAGGTGGGGGAGCGCGGCATAAGGCTTTCGGGCGGGCAGAAGCAGCGCATATCGATTGCGCGGATATTCCTGAAAAATCCGCCGGTGCTGATACTCGACGAGGCGACGTCGGCGCTGGACAGCGTGACGGAGAAGCGCATACAAAAGGCGTTTGAGGAGCTGGCGGTGGGGCGAACCACGCTGGTGATAGCGCACAGGCTTTCCACCGTGAAGAACGCGGATGAGATTATTGTGATTGATGAGGAGGGCGTGGCGGAACGCGGGACGCACGAGCGGCTGCTGGCGCTGGATGGGGCGTACGCGAAGCTGTATAACAGCCAGTTTCGGGAGTGAAACAGCGCAGGCTTTTTTATATATGTATATCAAATGACTGCACGAACTGTAGGGAACGGTCTTGACCGTTCCGCTGATAAAACATCCTCAGTCAGCTGGCGCTGACAGCTCCTTTTAAAAGGAGCCTTTTATATGGACAGAGGGTTGCTCATAACCGCTTCTGTCATGCTGAGGGGAGCGACTACGAAGTGGAATAGCATTCCCATGGCTTCTGCACAAAGGAATACATTTCAATCCTCAGTCAGCATAGCTGACAGCTCCTTTCCAAAGGAGCCTTTGTCATATGCGGATAAACGAAAAAGGCGCAGTAATCGCCGCGCTAAATCTCTTATCGCTTATTCAGACAAATACTCCTCAGTCGTGATCACATTTGCAAACATGCCGTTCATCGCCGCCATGAACGAAATGTGAATCGTCTGGGCGGGGATTACCGTGCCTTGGAACGTCAGATCCTTTGTGGTGCAGGCATCCTCGAGCAGCGTGACTTTAAGCCTGTGATCCTTGCAGGCCCGCACCGTGGTATCAATGCACATTTGGCTCATCATGCCGCACACCACCAGATCGGTGATGCCCTCCTTGCGCAGTATGTCCAGCAGATTGGTGCCGAAAAAACTGCTCGGCTCGTGCTTCACAACAACATGCTCCGTGGCAAGCGGCGTCAGCCGTTCGTGAATTTTCGCGCCGTCCGTGCCCGGCAAAAAGTACCGCGCGCCTTCGTTGATGCTGATATGCTGCACATGGATCACGGGGTCGCCGTTTTCGCGGAACCTTTTCAAGACGCGTTCGGCATGACCGAGCGCTTTAAGCGGCTCATGCAGCTCTGTTTTGCCGCCCGGGAAGTAGTCGTTTTGAATGTCGATGAGCAGTAAAGCCTTTTTCATACGGGCTCCTTATTCCGCAGAATCCCATTCTGCTTGCGTTTATTAACCATGAAAGTAGCCGGTTCGCGCTTTCAAACGCAGACTTCAGCATCACTTCGGCGCAGTTGTACATTTTGGGCGCGCCTTTTTGGCCAGCCAATCCGTATACCTTTTGATGACATCCACTCACATACGCTTTGCTTCTTGTCTATGTTTTGGCATATCGGCGAAACATCGGTATGTCACTTTGACATTATATCACATATAGGATAAGAAAGGACAACGCTTCAAACATTTTATGCTCACAATGGGTAATTGCAATGCTTAAAATAGTGTTTATCCTCTGCTTGACTGTGGTAAATAATAATGATTAAAAATTTCCTCGTTTATCATTCAAATGTGTATTGTGAAAAAATAATCCTTTGTATACAATCAATCTGACTATCTGTGGAATTATAACTGATAAAAGGAGAAAGCGTATGAAATATGTTGCCGGTATCGATGTGGGGACATCGGGAGTCAAATGCATCATCGTAGGAGAGGACGGTCATGTGGCAGCGTCGCAGACGCGTACCTATCCGGTCAGCACGCCTAAACCCGGCTGGTCGGAGCAGAACCCGGCTGACTGGTGGGAAGGCACCTGCGCCGCGATGAAGGCGGCTGTGGAGCAAAGCGGCGTGAGCGCATCAGACATTCTCGGTGTGTCGTACTCGGGGCAGATGCACGGACTAGTGGCGCTGGATGAGAGCCACAACGTGATTCGTCCCGCCATACTCTGGAACGATCAGCGTACCGAAAAGGAATGCGAGGAGATCATCGCGGCTGCGGGCGGGCTGGAAGGGTTGTTGTCTTACACCAACAACACGATGCTGACCGGCTACACGGGCGGCAAGATCATGTGGGTTAAGAAAAACGAACCGGACAACTATGCAAAATTGCGTCATTTTATGATGCCTAAGGATTATATCCGCTTTCTGATGACGGGACGCATGTGCACCGAAGTGTCGGATGCGTCGGGCACGGGGCTGTTCGATGTGGAAAAGCGCATTTGGAGTGACAAACTGATTGCCATCTTGGGGCTTGACAAAGCGATATTCCCTGAGTCGCTTGAATCCGACGAAGTGGCGGGCACCATCACCAAGCAGGCGGCTGTACTCACAGGGCTGCCCGAAGGGCTGCCGGCATATGCGGGCGGCGGGGACGCCGTGATTCAAACGACGGGAATGGGCATCGTGAAGGAAGGCACCATCGGCTTTATCATCGGCACCTCAGGCGTCGTTTCGATGGCGCTCGACGGCTTCGGTAAAAACGCGGGCGGCAAGGTGCAGTTCTTCTGCAACAACGATAAAAACAAGTGGCAGGCATTCGGCTGCCAGCTCTCCTCCGGCGGCTCGATGGAGTGGTTTAAGAATACGTTCCACGAGAACGATTCATTCAAGGTGATTGACGCGGCGGCGGCGCAGAGCCCCGCGGGCGCGAACGGCGTGATCTTCCTGCCGTATCTCACGGGCGAGCGCGCTCCGCATCCCGATCCGTACGCGAGAGGGGTTTTCTACGGCCTGTCGGTGACGAGCAACCGGGGCGATATGGCGCGTGCGGTGATGGAAGGTGTGACGTTCGGCCTGCGCGAGATTTATGAGCTGATTCTTTCGTCGAAACCCGGCATGAAGCCTGCGGATGTGGTGTCGTCCGGCGGCGCGGCCAAGAGCGCCATCTGGCGGCAGATACAGGCGGACATCATGGGGCTGCCTGTGAAAACGCTGATCGGCGCGGCAGAGGGCGGCGCTTACGGCGCGGCGGTGGTCGCGGGCGTTGGCGCGGGAATTTGGAAGAGCATTGAGAAAGCCGCGGAAATGCTCTCCGTTGAAACGGTGACACAGCCGATCCCCGAAAATGTGGAGGCTTATAACAAGATTCTCAAGAACTACTCGGGCCTTTATCAGGATCTGAAAGAGCGTTTCAGACAGACAAGCTACTAAGCGATCAATAAGTATTTCATGCAGCCTCGTCAGTTTTTGGACGGGGCTGTTTTATCACGTAAACGTGCTGTTGATTGAGATAAAAAACTGACGTAACGATAGTACATGAAAAAACGCCGGAAATACAACGGGCAGGCCATTTGCCTGCCCTGTTGCTTGTCACCTGGACTCAGGTGTGTCACCCTCATTTCCAGGTCTCTGAAGTTGTCAAGTTCATGTTGCGAGAACACTTTACTTCACCACCTCATGGGATTAGTATGTGCAGCAATTTTGCGGCTATACAAAAAGCGTCGCAAATTTTTTTGCGACGCTTTGCTGTTGACTAAGCTCATACATATGGGATGATTTTTGCGTTTAAACTTCATGTAAAGCCCATTAACAGGGGATGCTATCTTTGCTTTCCTCAGAAAGGAACCTATCCCCGTCATTCTGAGAGAGCAGCAGCGACAGAAGACTCTGTTGCAGTTCCTCATTCACAATATAGGCATTTATCTTCTTATTGAAGATAGATGAGTTCCACTTCGCGGCAATCACAACCGGTGTAAATTATGCGCAGTTTGTTATCCTGCGCTGCCTTGACGCCTGTATCATTGCCACGATCAGCCAAGCTATTCCACATAGCTCCGCGAGTATTGAATATTGTTAAAATACAAGTAGCCGCCATCAAATGTGATCGTTCCGTCATACGGATCTGAGGCGCCCGTAATGGTCACTGTACCGGTTCCCGTTATTGGGTCATACGTATACATGCCGGTGAATGACTGCCCATAGCCGTCAATCAGTACACTGTTGTCTTCATAAAAGTTGATGGTGCCGGATTCGCCCGCCGAATCGTACCATAAACCGATGATGTCGGAAGAAGAAGCCGGAGCGACGTAGTCGCGTGTGTACATCATGTCGGCGACATTCAAAACCTCACCGTTGAAAGTGAAATCCCAAGGCTCGGTGGCGTTTTCTATTTCCAGTTCCATCACACCGGTTTGGGTTAATGGGTCGTAGGTGTATGTGCCGTAGATATACACATTGCCCATTGTGATGACGACGCTTCCGTCTTCGGACAGTGTGAGGTCACCGTAAGTTCCCGTTGATTCGTACCACGTGCCGGTGATGGACGCCACGTCATCGGCACTCAACTGTTCCACAGTCTCCTGCGAATAGGTGATGCCGTCAATTTCTATTTTACCGTCTAGATATGTCATCGCGGATGTTTGCCCGGTCTCGGATGTCAGCGTGCCTGTTCCCGCCGCGACATCGAACGTGTAGGTCGCGGAAACCGGCTGGTCAAGCATGACGATCTGCGCGGTGCCGTCCGTATAGAATTCGATGGTGCCGTATGTGCCCGAGGTGTCGTACCAAAGCCCTGCGATCGGCATCGCGTGAGCGGCGACAAACGCCTTGATATCGATGTTTTTATCGGCCGGAACATAATCTCCCGTATCGGCCACGCGGAGCACATTGTAATCGGCATTGAATAAAAAGTCTTTATCATTGACGGTAAAAGTCCCTTCGCCCTTGTCGATATCATAGGTGTAGGTACCGTCAAAGTCACCGTAACCCGAGTAAACATGGATCTCTCCGTTTTTAAACGCGAGGACCTCGCCGATGTCCTCGCTGCTCCAGAGCCCTTCAAGCGCTTTTAAAACAAGCTCCTCCGGGTCGCTCTTATTATCAGACTTAACGAAAGTTGATTCATCGTCATTTTGCTCGTCGGTTAAAACGAGTTTGTTCTGGTTTATTTTAAAGGGCAATTCCGTGCTGTTTGCGGTGATTGTGCCCGCGCCATTATTCTTATCATAATCGTATTTGCCTTCGACGGTACCTGTCAGACTGTATCCGGTGACGGTATTATCATCGTTGAACACGAGAACCCGCCCGCGCTCGGCACAAACCCACTGCCCGGCCACGGATGTGCCTGAGAGCACAAACAAGTAAAGACAGACGGCTGCTGCAATAAAGACTGCGCCGATTGCGATCAGGCTGACAACGAGCTTCGTCCTTTTTTTATATTGAGGCATTGGGCTATACGGCGGTTGTGTATACGGCTGCTGTCCATACGGCGGTTGTGTATACGGCTGCTGTGTATACGGCTGATAACCCGGTTGTTGGGGAGACGCGGGCTGAGGAGCCTGTGGCGGGGCACTAGGCTGCTCCTGAACCGGCGTGCCGCAAACCTGGCAAAACCGGGAGCCCTCTGAAAGGGGAGAACCACACTGAGAACAATTCATAGATATCCTCCAAAAAATAAGTCAATATAAAAAGCATCAATTAAATATATCATATCCATATGCAATGAGCATATGTTTTTACAAACTGTACATATATCCACCACAAAATCAATCATTAAACATAAAAAGCGGCGTGATGCTAAAAACATATATGAGCAGTTTTGAGGCGCGTTATGAGTTAAGCTCATACACACTCATAGCAAGGTGATTTATGAAAGGTGAGACGTGTATGGCGAAGAGAAAAAGACGTGTGAGCGGGACGATGATGAAGGAGCACGGAGGCAGCGCGTACGCTGTTCAATCGCAGGATGGCTGGCACATCGATTTGGACGCTGTCCGTCAGCGCATTGACGCGTATTTGAAAGATGCGGCGGAATCCGGAAAATACAGCATATCCGGCCTTTGCATAGCGCTTGGGGTCACGCGAAGCATGCTGGCGCTGTGGCGCGAAGGTTATGTGATGGAAACGGATGCGCGCAACGCGACGGTCGGCCCCAATGAAACGTTAAGCCGTATGATTGAAATGGCCATGCTGCACGTGCAGAGGTATTGGGAAGAACGCGACAAACCGACATCGATGGACTTAAAACAGCTGGAAGCCACGGGAGCTTTGAGCGAAAGCACGCCACCCTGCGCGTCGCCGCCTTTTGATCTCGGCGGGCTTAAAAAGTACGCGCTCTAACAGTTGCATAAGCGGCAAATCTTGGGGTACAATATGAGAAAGCAACGATTTAAGGAGGACGACGATGAAAGCGGTTATAGACAGAGACGGATGCATTTCCTGCGAATTATGCGCGGAGACGTGTCCCGAAGTATTCAGAATGGCCGATGACGGACTGGCCGAAGCCTATGTGGACGAGATACCCAAGGAGGCTGAGGACGCGGCGAACGAGGCAGCCGAAGGGTGCCCCGTCAGTGTTATCAGTATCGAAGGCTAAAATTCTGGCAGGATGAGTCAGGCGCCGTGCGGATACCGTGAGGCGCTTTTTTATTGGCCGAGAAGACTGTATGAGGTGATTTGATGAGACGAGATGAGAGTGTGGAGACATTGCTGAAAAGCATGTTCGGGAAACCGACAGCCAAGCAGGCGCAATTTTTGCAGGCCAAAACAAGATTCGTGGGGTACGGCGGCGCGAAGGGAGGCGGCAAGTCTCATGCTATCCGAACCAAGGCGACGTATCTCGCGTTTGAGTACCCGGGCATACAAATGCTGATCGTGCGGCGGTCGTTCCCGCAGCTGCACGAGAACCATACCAAACAGCTGCGCATGGCCTATTCACGGCTGCCGGATTACCTAAGGCCCAGATATCAGGAGAACGACAAGGCGTTTGTCTTCCCGTGGGGGTCGCGGATTAAGCTTGGGTACTGTGCCGATGAGGAAGACGTGCTGCAGTATCAGGGGCAGGAGTATGATGTGCTGTTTTTGGATGAGGCGACACAATTGACCGAATCCCAGTTCGGATGGCTCTGCGCCTGCGTGCGCGGCTCGGGATGTTATCCCAAAAGGATCTACCTCACATGCAATCTGGGCGGCGTGGGCCATGCCTGGGTGAAGCGGCTGTTCATTGACCGAGACTTCAGGCGCGGAGAGGACGCGGCGGACTATGCGTTTGTCCATGCACGTGTATGGGACAACGTTCCATTATTCGAAACGGACGAAGGTTATCAAAAGGCGCTGTCGGCGCTGAAAAAAATAAAAGATGGCAAGAGCCTTGCAGAGAAAAAGGAGCTGGCAAAGCACGGCGCAAGCTACGTGCGCCAGCTTGAGAGCCTGGAACCCACGCTGCGTCGCGCATGGCTGGACGGCGACTGGAATATCTTCGCGGGGCAGTTTTTTAAAGAATTCAGCGAAGAGACGCATGTGTGTGCGCCGTTTGCGGTGCCGGAGGGGTGGCGCATCAGCGCCGCGCTCGATTATGGGCTTGATATGCTCGCGGTGCTCTGGTTTGCGGTGAGCCCGGGCGGGCGGGTGTACTGCATACGCAGCATTGAGATCCCGGACCTTACGGTCTCGCAGGCTGCCGCCGCAATACGCGAAGCGCAAAGCGAGACGGCAGAGGAATACATTGCGCCGCCCGACCTATGGAGCAGGCGTCAGGATACGGGGCGCAGTGCCGCCGAGATATTCGCGGGGTGCGGTGTGCCGCTTGTGAAGGCGGGCAGCAGCCGTATTGACGGCTGGCTCAATGTAAAGGAATATTTGCGCTGTGACAGGAGTGAGCCGCAGATGATGTTTTTCTCGACGTGCACGCCGCTGCTGCGCTGTCTGCCGCTGCTGCGTCATGATGACGCACGGCTAGGCGACGCGGCTTTGCAGCCGCATGACTTGACGCATAGCCCGGATGCACTGCGCTATTGGTGCTCGCGGCGGCAGCTGAAGCCGCTGTTTGCTAATCCGGAACAGCCGAGCCCATTCGGGCGCAATCCGCGCCCGTCAGACATGGTGGAAGGCTATCTGCTCGGCGGGTTTGAGCGGTAAAAACACAAAAGGCCAAGGGAGATGCACATGATCTTCTTTGGCCTCTTTTTTTATATGTTCCCGACAATGCGGGAAACTTTATTAGCTATGGTGGGGATAAAAACTATACGTCATTCCAAGAAAGAGAGCGGGCATATGGCGGGGCATTGCCATATTGAATCACACATATCCACCCCCCATCGGCGAACATATCACCCCGAAAGGGATACCAATCTATTCTGTGTCAACGGAGAAAATCATAATGGTGGGCTGACAGTAAATGTTTATATCTGCCGATTGCTCAAGTACGCCTTAAAACGGTTCCAGATCGCTAGGCCTGTTGAGGCCTTTTTCGGCTGATTATTACTCGTACTCTTATAGCCATAGATGAAAAAAGCGCCGTTATCCGTTGCATACGGAATCGCGTGCCGGTCCAAAGCTGAGATGAATTCGCTCGTTTCATCGATCAGCGCATCATCAATGAGCCGGCCCCGGTGCTTCTTGTATGTGGGCCGCACGCAAATCCATTCAATCGCGTAAAAAGGCGTCAGGGCTTCGTCGCTCCAATCCCCCCAGTACCACACATCACGGTCAAACACCTCGGGTGTGGGCTCTTTAACGTTGACACATTTGATCTGGTACGGCGGCGGAAAAGGCAGAGCTTTAACGGCGTCCAACAGTTCTCTCCATTTTGTGTTGTTCATCACGGAACAAAGCTGCTTCTCGCTGACGATTTTCATTACTTCATCTTTAAAGCTGTCCACCGGCAAGAACCCTTTCCAAATAGTTGGGGATCAAGAAATGATCTTTATTAAATGGTGTAACAAATTCTAGCATAAAGTGAAGGTGAGTTCAACGATATTTAACTATAAAAAATTAATAATTTTCACACAATATAATCCAGAGTCGATAAAAAGCTTATCCAATCAGTGCTTGCACTCTCCATGAGATAAAGTATAATAAAATCGTAAGGATTTTGGATAGCGACGCATCGGCGATTATATATGACGAGGAATAAGTAATGCTCAAAGAAAAGCGACTGCTGCAGATATTTGATATGCTTTGCCAGAACGGTGAGGTGGAGATCAGCCAATTGAGCCGTCATTTTGATGTAACCGAGATGACGATACGCCGCGATTTAGATCAGCTTGTGCGCGCCGGTAAGGCTGTACGCACCCACGGCGGTGCCATGCTGGTTGCCAGCCCTATTCAGGCATCAGCGGTTCAAGAGGTTTTTAATAAGGAAAGCAAACTGGCCATCGCGCGTAAAGCGCTTTCGTATATCAAAGACGGTACAACGGTATTTTTTGATTCGGGCTCGACGGGACGTATGCTTGCCCAATGTGTGCCCGCGTCGGCGCATTTAACAGCCCTGTCCAATTCTATAGAGATTGTGACCGAGCTTGTCAGCCGGTCATTTGTTTCCGTGATCATGATCGGCGGCGAGCTGAAAGCCGACTCGTTGTCATGCCGCGGCCCGGCTGCCGAGGAAGCACTGAACCGCTTTCGCGTTGATCTCGCGTTTATGGGCGTCAGCGCTGTTGGGAAAAATGGGGAACTGTTTACGGACAGCGTGGCGGAAGCCGGTTTTAAAAGAAAGATATTGTCGGCAGCGCAGCAGTGTGTGACACTCGTGGATTCGTCCAAAATCGGCAGACAGAGCCTTTGCCGTTTTGCCGACGCGCGCGAGACGCTGGGGCTCATTACCGACAGCGGCCTGGGCGCACAGCAGATTTCTATGCTTGAGCAAAGTGGCGCGCATGTGATCATAGCGAAATAACCTCAAGCTTATTTTTATCGGTAGAGGAGAATTCACATGAAGCAGGTTAAATGGGGAATCGTTGGCACAGGGAACATTTCCGGTCAGTTTGCGCAGGGGTTGCAGCTGGTGGAAAACGCGCAGATCGCCGCCGTGGCATCTCGCAGTATGGAGAGCGCAAGGACGTTTGCGCATCAATACGGTATTGAAAAAAGCTACGGCAGCTATGAGGACATGGCCAAAGATGCCGAGCTTGACATCATTTATATCGGCACGCCGCACCCTCAGCACCTAGATAATGTGCTGATGTTTTTGGAAGCGGGCCGCGCGGTGGTTTGTGAGAAGCCGCTTGGCGTCAACGCGGCGCAGACTCAGAAGATGATTGCCAAGGCGCGTGAAAAAGACGTCTTTTTTATGGAGGGTATGTGGACGCGGTTTTTCCCCGCGTTTAAAAAAGCGCTCGAATGGGTGCGCTCGGGGCGCATCGGCCAGCCCAAAATGATCAACGCGATGTTCGGGTACGACGGCAGCGCCAACAAATCGCAATGGCGTTTTTCGCACGATATGGCGGGCGGCGCCCTGCTCGATGTGGGTATCTATCCGCTGGCAATAACATTTGCGATGTTCGGCACAGACCCTGTGAAGATATCGACCGCGGCTTATATTGAAAACGGCGTGGACGAGTACAACACGTTTACGTTTGAATACGAGGACGGGCGCATCGCGGTGCTGTCGGACGGCATCGGGATTAAGCTCAATAACAGCGTGTTCATCGGAGGAACAAAAGGCTCGGTGCTGCTCGGTGATTCGTGGTGGCATCCGGACAGGGTTGAATTTGCGCCGCAGGGTGAGACGGACTGCGGGATATGCGCGGACCGCGAGGTATTCCATCAGCCGTATGCCGCGACGGGCTTCCAGTATGAAGCGCAGGCCGTTCAGGAGTATTTCCTGAAGGGGCTCAAGGAAGCGCCGGAGATGCCGCTGGATGAGACGCTCAAAATCGCGACGATGATGGACAGCTTGAGAAAGCAGTGGGGGCTCGTTTACAAAGAAGACGAAGAATAGAACAAAAGCGCAAAAGCGGGGTGATTACCCTGCTTTTTAGATTCAGAGCGGCAGGAGTCACCCTGAGCGTAAGAAAAGGGTCCCATGACCAAGAGCGTGAAGCCATGGGATGCTTCACTTCGTTCAGCATGACAGAAAAGCTTTGAGCAGGTATGCGGCATGTTTCACCGTGAGAGAAGCAAAGGGCCCCATGTCAAAGAGCGATAAGCCATGGGATGCTTTACTACGTTAACACTTCGTTCAGCATGACAGAAGAGACTATGAGCATGCAGTAGCATGTGTCACCCTGAGCGTAAGCGAAGGGTCCCACGGCAAAGAGCGATAAGCCATGGGATGCTTCACTACGTTAACACTTCGTTCAGCATGACAGAAGGGCTTGCAGTCTCAGGCCTCATTGATGATCTTCTTTATGCGCGCAGCGCCGCATTCAACCACGCCGCCATGATAGCAAACAATTCTTTTAATATCGAACGCTAGCAGCTTTTCGAGCGATGCTATGGCCTGCGAGATATTTTCAGCATTCTCCGGCACGGGGCCGAGCAGTGTGCCCTCATGGGCGGTGAGCGCGTCGCCCGCAATCAGCGTTTTGGATGTATGCAGATAAAGGCAGATATGCCCCGGCGTGTGGCCCGGCGTATGAATCACAGTGATTCCGCCGCAAATGTCAAGCCGCTGCCCGTCTTCCACCGTAATATCCACAGGTGCCGTCGGCGGGTTTTCGAACACATAGAGCAGCCGTTTGCTCACTTCTTCGGGCATCTTTTTGAGGTTTTCCAGCACAGCCTGAGATATCTTGACGAGCTTCTTTTCACCCTCTATGTACGGCTTTTCGAGCACATACGCCCAGATTTTTAGGCCGGGATTGAGTGCTTTGAGACCCCGAAGGCCGCCGATATGGTCAATATCCTGATGCGTGAGGATCACATCAGTCAGATCCGTGAGCTTGACGCCGATATCCTCAAATGCTTTGGTCAGCTGCGCAAGTGAAGAGTCACCGGGATAGCCCGAGTCAACAAGGATATTTGAGTTTTCATCTTGTATCAGGACAGGATAGATGACCGCAGGCGCGTTCATCACAGTGACAGCAATGTCAAGAACAGCCACACCGTTTGAGAGTGTCATCGGCTTATCTCCTTATTATATTATCAATCCAGAGCTACACTTTATATAACGGAAAGTGCACATAATGTCAAATAAACCAAACGCACAATGCGGAAAATAAGAATGCCGAACATTCTATAGACAATCGGTTCGATGTCTTATAGCTGATGCATTGCTGTAATAGCAATGTCGTTGCTTCCGCAGGGAGGAGGGGGTGTATGGGAAACGGTTTCTTAAGAGGAAAGGATGGGTCAATAGACGTCCGGCTCGTTCAGCACACGATCATAATGATTGCTGTTCCAAAGGCTTGCATGTTTTGTTGCTTTTGGCCGACCAATCCATCGTATATTCCGTATAACCGGTCAGCGTGTCCTTTTCTTCGGAGACAGGCACAAAACCGCGATTGATCAGAAATTTTACGGCACTTTCGTTCTGCTTAAAGCATTTAACGGAAAGACAAGGGTACAGCTGTTTGGCGTGGCTGATCAGATGGATACCGATGCCTTTATGCTGTGCGCCGGGTGCCACGCAGACCGCGGTAATTTCGGCTTCGGATGTCAGGCTGATGAACCCTTGAATCTCACCGCGGTTTTCATATACGACGGTTTTCGAGCTTTTAATTGCCTGCCTGACTGCGTCGTATCGGTTGTGCCAGAAAAGCTCGGTCAGAAAGGTGTGCGTCGCGATGTTGGCCTGCAGCCAAATCTGCATGACGATACCGATGTCACCTTCCGCAGCGTCACGAATAAGGACGGACGGCTCAATCAGCGATTCGGTCGTGCTGCGTTTCTTTATCAAGTGGCGTTTATCTAAAAAGCGGTTGACCATATAAGCGACAAAAATGCCGAACACCGTTTCGCCGAGGCGCGCAAGGCCGTAAAAAACAGGCGGAATATCGCGCTCACCGATCAGTATAATCAGAAAAACAACGATGCTGATGGTGACACTGGCTTGAAGACGAAAGACATTACAAATATAGATGATGAGCAATACACCGAATATGCCAATGGCCGAAATCAAAGCAGCAGGCAACGTACTGCTGAGCAGCAGAAACAGCACGCCCATCACGGACCCGACGACAGTACCTGCCGCGCGGTCGAGACCGGTTCGCAGTGTGTTTTGCAGAGAAGACTTCATGCAAATGGTGGCGGCAAGCGCCGCTTGTATGCCGTTGATGCTGCTTTTGGGTACGAGAAACTGAAACGCAAGCAGGCAGATGCCCACGGCAACCACTGTTTTCACTGTTCTCATGCCGATTTTGTAACGCGGATTCATGCACCCTCCATCACTTTTGTCGATATCTGTCTGAGCTCTATTCTATATGAAAAGCCAAACGTGTCAAGACGGTGCGAAGCGGTGATGCATTTTAAAGCAGTCACCTTTTTTTATTCATATTATCTTCGGTTATATAAATCATCTGAAGCAAATGGCAGCTGTTGAGGTCATTCTTCCCACCCTCCGAGGCACTCCGCCGTCATGAGAGATGCGAAGACAGCAAATTAGAATAATTTCTTATCCGCTTTAAGTCAACGGCTTATGCGTAAACATTAGCCAGCGGAGGGCATAGCTTTGCCGCAGCTTTTTGATAATGACGTTAAGGACAGCGTCAAGCACGTGCTCACACACAAGAATGATGTTTCTGCAGCTGTCATGCAATCTCGCATGAAAGATTACGCAATTTAAATGCTGACAGTATGGGCTCTCTCCGCGAAGCGATAGCGGTATACGCTTTCCGATCGCGGCAGATGCGAAGTGACGGAAGAACGGATGAGAACCCGTGATGGGCCCTTCGCTGAGAACTCACATCACGGATTCGAATGGACGACAAGACGGTTGCTTTTAAACCTCGACAGGGTCGTCGATATGCAGATGCACTTTCCAATCGAGCTCGCTGAAATCTTCTGATATCTGGCCGATGCGCATCTTCACATATTTGGCCTTGGCCGTCACGGCCACCTCGCCGTCCGGCGTGTAAATTTCGCCTTCGCCTTCAAAAACGAGCCGGTTCTCGTGCGTGATGCGCCCGAAGGCCTTGAGCTCGCATTCGTACGGCAGCGGCTTTTTGTATGTGAGGTTTAATTCCACGGTGACGCCCCAAACCTCGGGCTGGCCGATCTGTATTGCGCGGCCGATCGTTTCATCGAGAATGCACGCCGCGATGCCGCCGTGTATGCGGCCCGGATAGCTTTGGTGCAGCCGGTGAGGCGTGAAAACCGCCGCGACCTCTCCCGACTCCGTTTCGTAAAAGAAGGCCTGCAAGCCTTTATCGTTCTTGAGCCCGCAGACGAAGCATTCGGCGGCGTTGGGCTGCTTGTTAACGACCTTTTTCATACTGATTCCTCCAAAAAGAATGAATAATACCTGTCTCGAAGTATACCACAATTTTCACTATTTGTGATCATGTGCGCTTTTCCTGCCGCTTTGTGTTGTGGTATGATAGGGAATGCAAAGGAGACCTATGATGAATTCTCACAGCCTGTTTGAAAAAAAGAGCGTAATGCTGTTAACCGCCATGTTCTGCTGCCTGCTTTGGGGCAGCGCCTTCCCGAGCCTTAAGCTCACCTATCAGCTGACCGGCGATACCAACGAATTTCAAAAGCTATGGCTGGCAGGGCTGCGTTTTAGCATAGCGGGCATCGGGATACTCGCTTTCGCGAAGCTCAAGCTGCGCACCAAGCTGAAGCCGCGCGCCAAAGAGCTGCCGTTTATACTGCTTATCGCGCTGCTGCAGACGTTCGGCTCATATGTATTTTATTATATCGGCCTCGGGCATACCACGGCTGTGAAGACCGCCGTACTAACGTCGCTCTCGGCGTTTATCGTGGCCATCATGTCGCATTTTATGACCAAGAACGACCGCCTCGGCTGGAAGAAGGCGCTGGGGCTGATCCTCGGGTTTGCGGGCGTCGTGATGGTGAACGTCTCGGCGCTGTCCGGTACGGTGTTTTCGTTCTCGGTGCTCGGCGAAGGGTTTATTGTGCTGCACAGCGTGCTGATTGCGCTCACGATGGTGCTGATGAGAAAGCACGGCGGAAAGATTGACGTGGTACGGCTAAGCGGCTGGCAGTTTCTTTTTGGGGGTGTGATGCTCGGCATCACAGGCTATGCGGGCAGCCCGGGCGGCGTGCCGATGAGCGCGGGCGCGATTGCGCTGCTGATTTATCTCGCGGCGATATCGGCTGTGGCGTTTACGCTCTGGTTCGTGCTGCTAAAATACCATAACGCAACGCTGCTGGAGCAATATAAGTTCGCCAACCCTTTGATCGGCACGGTGCTTTCGGTGCTGCTTGTGCCGGGCGAGCATATCGGGCCCGAGATGATTGCCGCCGTGGCGTTGGTGGCCGCAGGCATTTATATTGTGAACAGACAGGACACAAAACAAACGATGACAGAGAAGAAAGACATCAGTGAGGAAAACAATGAAACAGACAATCGACTATCAAGCGGTTCAGATAACTGACGGGGAACAGGTTTATTTCGGTGCGGATCAGCACTGGTTTGAGAAAAGATGGCACAGCGTATCGGGCTGCGGGCCGACCACCGCCGCGCAGATTACGATGACGATGGCGAAGATTTTTCCGGACACGTGCGCGCCGCTGTATCCTTATGCGCTGCCCGCGCAAAAAAACGAATTCATTGCGCATATGAACACGGTGAGGCCGTATGTGAAACCCGGGCCGATGGGGCTCAGCAGCACGCAGAAGTTTGCTGACGGCACGGCGGCGTATGCCAAAGAGCGGGGCGTGACGATCGTGCCGCTCATTGTAAGCCGCAGCCTGAACATGATTAATGCGTTTGGGTTCATTGAAAAAGCGGTGGAGGAAAACTATATGCCAGCGCTGATGATCCTAAAAAACCCGTCAAAAGAGCTCAGCGATTTTCACTGGCATTGGATGGCGGTAACGGGCTGCGACAGCCAAACAAAATCGGTTTTCGTGGCCACGTACGGCAAGGAGTTTGAGCTGCCGTTTGAGCAGGTGTGGCACCAGCAGCACCCGTATGAAACGGGCATTGTGTATTTTTATCCCGACTAACGGCAGAACGGAGGCGTGAAATGGCATATATTGAGCTTTCGCAGTCTCAAAACAGCGGAACGCTGGTGATGATATTCACCGAAGGAACGATCCTTATGCCAAGGCGAAGGCGGTATCTGTTCAGCTTTCGCAACTACGTGCCGATTGGTGACTGCGCGGCGATCATCCGCCGCTGGCACGAGCAGGGCGCGCGTATTTGTTACTGTACATCGCGCAAGGGCCGAAGCGTGAAGGTGATAGCGGATGTGCTTGAGGCGTTTGCTCTGCCCGGAGAAAGGCTGTATTACCGCAGCAAAGGAGAGGCCTACAAGGATATTGTGGAGGCCGTGAAGCCGGATGTGCTGATAGAGGACGACTGCAAAAGCATAGGCGGGCCGCGGCAGATGTGCATCACGTATGTCAACCCCGAGGTGAAGCGCGGCATTAAATCCATTGTGGTGAGGGAGTTTGAGGGGATCGATCATTTGGCGAAAATGTCCCTTTAAAACCGCGCCAAGAAAAGTTGCAAAAAATCGCAATAAAAAACGGTTGACTATAAGCGCGTTATGATATAGAATACTTCTTGCGCTCATTGACGCGGGGTAGAGCAGTTTGGTAGCTCGTCGGGCTCATAACCCGGAGGTCACAGGTTCA
>JAEZNC010000119.1 GCA_023441905.1 Bacillota bacterium
TCAAGCGGCGTATCTATAGAAGAAGGGCGTATTGTCAGCAAAGAGGACGACGGCGTGCATGTGATATGCCGACCGGAAGAGATCAGAATACCGGGGTCTCACAATCTGGAGAATGCGCTCGCGGCCATTGCGCTTGCCCGCTGTTACGGCATTGCCGAGTCGGTGCTGCGCGATACACTGATGACGTTTCCGGGTGTGGAGCACAGAATTGAATTTGTGCGAGAGCTTGACGGCGTCACGTATATCAACGATTCCAAGGGAACCAACCCGGATGCGACGGAGAAAGCGGCTGAGGCCATGACGCGTCCGACCGTGCTGATACTCGGCGGCTATGACAAGAAAAACAGCTTTCTGACGTTGTTTCAAGGTTTCGGCCCGCTGATCAGACATGTGGTCGCCATCGGCGCAACACAAGCGAAGATTCTAAGTGATGCGAATGCCGCGGGGTTCGAAAGCATCTGCACGGCGGACAGCTTTGAAGAAGCGGTCGATAAAGCGCGCGCTCTTGCCGGAGACGGATGGAATGTTCTGCTGTCACCCGCGTGCGCAAGCTACGATATGTTCAGTGACTTTGAACAGAGAGGAAGAGTTTTTAAAAGCATCGTCAATGCGTTTTAGGGGGAAACATGGCCAAACGATCCATTGATTATCCGCTTCTGATTGTCACAATGATACTCGTGATGTTTGGCATACTGATGGTTTTCAGCGCGAGCTACTACTACGCGGAGAATAGTTCCAACACACAAAACGACCCTTTGTTTTATTTCTGGAAACAAATCAGCGGAGCGGCGATGGGCCTTGTGGCCCTGATTGCCGGCATGCTTTTTGATTACAACAAATTTAAAAAACTACGGTTTGTGATACTCGGCATCGGCTTTTTGCTGATGCTGCTCGTTTTTGTGCCAGGTATCGGCATCGAAAGAAACGGGTCTCACCGCTGGGTCAATCTGGTGATACTCGATCTGCAGTCTATCGAGGTCTTGAAGTTTGCGATCATCATTTTTATGGCGGCGGGTATTTCCATCAATCAGGAGAAGATGAGGCAGTTTAAATACGGTATGGCCCCTTACCTTGTTTTGCTTCTGGTTGCCGCAGGGTTATTGTATCTGCAGCCCAATTTCAGCGCGGTGGTGACGCTTGCGCTTGTGATGTTTGTGATGATGCTGGTGGGCGGCGCGAACCTCGTCCATTTCGCTATCATGGGCGGTGTGGGCATTGGCGGCGGTGCGCTCGCAATGGTCGCGACGCAGTACCGCATGGACAGAATTTTCGCGTTTATGGATCCGTGGAAATACGCGGGCGATGAAAGCTATCAGCTTGTGCAGTCGCTTTATTCCATCGGTTCGGGCGGTTTTTTCGGTCTCGGTCTCGGCAATTCACGGCAGAAGTATCTCTATCTGCCGTACATGGAATCGGACTGTATTTTCGCCATTATTGTGGAAGAGCTCGGGTTCTTCGGCGGACTGCTCGTGCTTCTCGCTTTTGGTATATTGATATGGCGCGGCGTCCGCATCGCGCTGCGCGCGCCCAATATGTTTGGGACGATGCTGGCGACCGGTATCACGGCGCTGATCGCCATACAGGTCTTTATCAACATCGGCGTGGTCACAGGGCTTGTGCCGCCCACGGGCGTCGTGCTGCCGTTCATCAGCGCGGGGCGC
This sequence comes from Bacillota bacterium, assembly GCA_023441905.1. GTDB lineage: Bacteria > Bacillota > Clostridia > Christensenellales > SZUA-584 > SZUA-584. The sequence continues at coordinate 1,662 of JAEZNC010000119.1, forward strand.
ACATCCTTAATCATGTTTATGGGCTGCATCGGTGTATTACTGAACATATCTAAACAGTCTCACGCCGCTTAAAAAGCACCAATTGGCCTGCTCGGCATAAGATATTAATATGTGATAGACGATATGCGGGGGAGGCCATTATGGCAAAATTGATTATAAAAGGCGGCTCAAAGCTGGAAGGTGAGATCGCAGTTCAGGGTGCGAAAAATGCCGCGCTTCCTGTGTTTGCGGCTACTCTTCTGACGGAAGAGCCAGTCATTATATATAACTGGCCGGCAATTTCAGATGTGTATTATATGCTGTCTATACTCGAACACATCGGCGCGTACGTGGCCTTTGAAAAGGACCGCCTGGTGATCGATACCCATCGGGCTCTGCGCTGGGAAATGCCCGACAGGCTGGCAAAAGAGATCCGATCGTCGATATTTATGATGGGGCCAATTCTTGCCCGTTTTCGCATGGCACGCTTTACTTATCCGGGCGGATGCGAAATCGGCAGCCGTCCGATAGATCTGCACCTGAGGGGACTTCGATCCCTCGGCGTCAACATCACCGAAGCCGGCGGGCATATCATGTGCGAAGGCCGAAAGCTCAAGGGCGGCGACGTTCATCTGGATTATCCGAGCGTCGGGGCTACCGAAAATTTGATGATGGCCGCAGCGCTCGCACCGGGCAATACAGTCATCAGAAATGCGGCGAGAGAGCCTGAGATCGTTGAGCTCCAAAACGTCATCAACCTGATGGGCGGCAACGTGAACGGGGCTGGGACGAGCACGGTCACCATAGAAGGCAAAAGCCGTTTAAACGGGTTCTCGTACACGTGCATGCCCGACAGGATCGTGGCGGGCACGTTTATGACGGCGGCTGTGATCACAAACGGGAGAATTACGGTCAAGAACGTGGTTCCCGAGCACCTGTATTCCATTACGGCTAAGCTCAAAGAAGCGGGCGCCAAGGTAGATATTTATGACGATGCGATTACCGTGACGGGGCAGGGGCGTCCCAAAGAGATGCATCTGATTGAAACCGGGCCGTATCCCGGTTTCCCGACGGATATGCAGGCGCAGCTCTGCACGGCCGCCTGCATTGCCAAAGGCACGAGCATTATTGTGGAAAGCGTATTCGACAACCGTTTTAAGCATGTGACAGAACTGCAGAGAATGGGTGCCAATATCGTGATTAAGAATAACGTCGCGGTGATCAAAGGCGTGGAGAAGCTGCACGGCGCTGAAGTGACAGCGATGGACCTGCGCGGCGGCGCGGCGCTGGTGCTTGCGGGCTTGTGTGCGGATGGTACCACGGTGGTGGATCAAGCCAAGATCATTGACAGAGGGTATGAAACGTTTGAATCGGAGCTGAACCTGCTGGGCGCGGATATCAAGAGAGAAGAGTGACGGGTAAGTATGACATTATCAACATCCACATGATTATGCTTCTGGGGAAACAATACTGCCTATAACATGCCTTTGTGTGTTAATATTATAATTCTGAATAAACGCCAGATCCTCTTTCTGTTTTAGAACTGCGTTAATTATTTCGCAGTTTTTAAATTTCTCAATAGATCGTGTTATACTATGACAAATATAACTTTAAAACACAATGCTTTGAATAAGCGATATTAATTGTTGCTGCCCATCCTCTGCTGATAAATGACCGCGCTGTACGTTGTATCCGCAGAGCCGCAGCGCTCAATGTTGCCTGAAACTAACGTATCGATCATTAAAATATTTATCGTAAAAATATCTTTTTCTAATAATATATGAACAGAAGTCCGCCTTATGTCGACAGCAATGATCACACGGGTATTATTCAATCATTCCGCATTCCTAGAAATTGCCATAGGTTTATATCCCCAAATTTTAACTATTGATTGAATAAATTAAATATACGATTATAATAAAATAGATATGTCAATATAGAAGTATGATACGATTAGTTTAACAAACGTATTATCCTTGCTTCCAATCAGGGTAAACGGTGGGCGAAAAGGCAGCCGCCGTATCAACCTGCGTCTGATATGGGGCTTTTAGAGGTGCCGGTGCCAATCGTGCGCGCTGCGGGCACGACACATACGGTGCGAAATTAAAAGAGAGGAGTGACCGATTGAAAAAAGGCAAAAGAGTGCTGACGGTTATTGCGCTGCTGTTATTCATCGGCGCGCTTATCTTTGTGGCATATCAGCTGTTTCAGGTGAGAACAATTACCATCACCGGATGCGAAACCCGCAGTCAGGATGACATCATCGCGCTGTCCGGCCTTGAATACAATTCGAGCATATTTGCGGTGGACAAGCAGGAGGTTATGACCAAGCTCGGTGCCGATCCATACATAAAGCCGGTCAGTGTCGATTTTAAATACCCCGATCAGGTGCTGATTACAATCGAAGAGAGAAAGGAAGCGGCTTGGATACAAAAGGATAACGCCTGTATCGTGATAGACCACGAGGGGTGGGTATTGCGTTTAGATACACAGCCGGATGAGGGGACGTATCCGCTCGTGATTGGGCTCCCCGCCGATACCGTGCAGATTGGGCAGCAGCTCGGAACAAGCGATGTTTTTAAGATCGGCGTGCTGACGCGGCTGATAGACGCGTTAAAATTGGCTCAAATCGCCCCGGTCAGCATTGATATCTCACTGGCGGCCGATATCGTATTGACGCTGAGCGACGGCATGACGGTGGAGGTCGGCGACGATACGGCGCTCGATGAGAAATTTGCGCTCATGAAAGCCTCACAGGCAGAAATTGCGGGAATGGGCAAGTCCGGCGGCGTTTTGGACGTATCATCGGTGAAAAATGCCTACTACAGAGAGAAATAGATCAAAAATATTGTTATTTATTATAAACATGGTATTATATTAATTGAGTGTTCTATTGTTTTTCTGATTTTTTAAGGGGATATTTTGCGGGCTATGAAAAATGTGACGGCTGCCGTTGAATTTGGCACGTCAAAGGTCATGTGTGTGGTCGGTCGTGAAAAATCGATGGGACGCTTTGAGGTGCTCGGAGCCGGAGAGTCAAAATACGAAGGAATAAAGAACGGCCGCTGGCAAAAACCGTCGAATGTGGAACAAGCCGTTGAAAAAGCAGTAGCGCTCGCCGAAAAGAAAGCAAGAAAACGGGTGAAAGAGGCTTTTGTCGGCGTTCCCGGCGTGTTTTGTAAGGCGGTCTGCTCGGAAGGCAGCGCCGGAGTAGAGAGCGGACGCGTATGCCAAAGCGATATCGAGCGGCTGATTGTCAATGCCGAGCAGGGGTACGATGATTCGCTTTATACGGTTGTCAACTCGACACCGGTGTATTTTGAATTGGAAGACGGCCATCACTATATCGACGTGGTGGAAGCAGAGGCGAGCGAACTCAACGGGCTTGTTTCGCTGATTTTTGCCAAAAACGAGTTTATTGAAGACACGACGTCGCTGCTGCAAAATATCGGGGTGAAGGTAGCGGCCTATATACCCGAGGTTCTGGCCGAGAGCCTTTTCCTTGTTCCGACGGAAGAACGGGATTGCTGCTCGGTATTAATCAATGTGGGCTACTATGATACAAATGTCACGGTTGTCTACGGCGATGCAATTGTATATAATAAAACAATAAACGCCGGAGGTATGCAGATAGCCAACGACCTGTCCATCGTGTTGAATCTCGATGTGGATACGGCGGAACAGATCAAAAAACGGTATTCGTTTGGTCTTGAAAATACTGGCACGAAGTTATATGATTATGCCAGAGCACGGTCCGGACGACTGGAAAGATACAATCATGCCCTTGTTTCTGAGGTCATTGACGCGAGGGTGGAGCACCTGTGCCAGCTTATTGGCAGAGCTTTTGAAAAAAGCCCGCTCAATATAGCGAGACGAACGCGCATCTATCTTTCCGGCGGCGGCATTGCAATGATGAAGGGCGTAAAGGATATGCTGGAAGGGCTCTTAAAGCGGCAGGTGCGTATTTCAAAAATCGAAGCACCGCAGCTTTCAACGCCTAATTACTATACCTCGCTCGCATTGCTCGACTATGTTTTTGATGCCAAATATCACAGCAGCTCAGGCGGTTTAGCGTTACTGGAACGGTTATCGAAAAAGATGTTCGATTAAACGTTCTGAATAAGGGGGTCAAATATGCCATTAGAGATTGATATTGAGCAAGACAGCATAGCCAAAATTAAGGTTATCGGCGTGGGCGGCGCAGGCAACAACGCCGTCAACCGCATGATTGATCATGGGGTGACAGGCGCTGAGTTTTATGCCGTTAACACGGACAAGCAGGCGTTGCTGCTCTCACGGGCAAAAAACAAAATACAGATCGGAGAAAAGCTGACCAGCGGACTTGGCGTGGGCGGAGATCCGGCGATCGGCAGGCGTGCTGCCGAAGAAAGCATAGACGAGCTGAATGCGATCATTGACGGTGCGAATCTGATTTATCTGGCAGCGGGTCTCGGCGGCGGCACAGGGACAGGCGCAGCTCCGGTTATCGCCGAAATTGCGCGGCAGAAAAAGATACTGACTGTTGCTGTGGTCACAATGCCTTTCATGTTCGAAGGCGGCCAGCGTATCACGCGCGCAAAGGACGGGCACGCGCAGCTCACTGACGTTGTTGACACGATCGTCACGATACCCAACGACAAGCTGCTACAGGTGATCGGCAAAGGCACTTCTATGCTGGAAGCATTTCGCGTGGCGGATGATGTGCTGCGGCAAGGAATACAGGGAATTACCGACTTGATCGTGAAGCCCGCGCTTGTGAATCTTGACTTTGCGGATGTGCGCACAGTCATGATGGAACGCGGTGTGGCGCATATGGGCATCGGCATCGGTTACGGCGACAACAAAACGATGGATGCCGCCAAACAGGCGATTCAAAGCCCGTTGCTTGAGACGAGCATCGAAGGTGCGCGCGGCATACTCTATAATGTGACGGGCGATCCCACAATGAGTCTGCTCGAAATCGAAGAAGCGGCCAATCTGATACGTCAGGCGGCCGATCCCGAAGCCAACATTTTCTTCGGTGCGGACACGGACGACAAACTTGAAGATGAAGTGCGCATCACGGTGATTGCGACGGGCTTTAACGGCGTTCCGAGAAAACAACAGCCACAGCCGCATACGCCTATGAGAGAGGAGCTCGATTTCCACGGCAGCTCGGACGATGACGACATCTTTATTCCGGTCAGGCCGGAAAAGAAATCGCCTTCGCTTAGTGGGTTTGAAACGGGCAATGAGCTGGATATTCCGCCGTTCCTGCGGCGCAAGCGCATTAAAAAAGATTTTTAGTTTCGAATGCCCGCTTCAAGCGGGCATTCATCATCTTAAGAATAACGCCGGTAATGACGGTGGCTCAAAAGGGCTTTGGCTATGAGTCAATTGGTTAACACGAAAATATGTGCTTTAAATACCAGATGAGTATTTGTGTCTGAAAAAGCCTTCTCCTTGAGGAGAAGGTGGTGCGAAGCACCGGATGAGGTGTTGATTAAAAGCTGTCAAAAGGAACACCTCATCAGTCGCCTGCCAGCGACAGTTTCTCCTCAAAACGCATTAAGGCGATGCAAATAAAGAGTGACTATTATCCCGTGATGTGACCGAGGGATCTTTATTATCTTTCGCCGGTCAATAAAAAGAGCGGAATTTCAGAGGAGAGTAACAGCCATGAAAAGACTGTTTGTTTTGCTCGCGGCAGCCGTGCTGATGCTGAGCGGGTGCGGTGCGCAGCCGCAGGCCGACGGCGTGCTGCAGGACGGCGTGCGCGTTATTAAACTAAACAGCGGGTTTTCCGAGGTCCATGCCAATCGCGGGGAAACGGTGACGCTGATTTATACGGGAAGCGGCAGCATGACGCTCAGTGTGCCGGATTTTGAGGCGGAAGCCACCGGTCGCGGCGAGGTACAGGTGCAGCTTAAGGCTGCGGAAACGGGCAGCTATGATATCAGCGTGACGACAGACGGCGGCACGGCACACGGTCAGCTCATTGTTGAAGAACTCGCGGACACGAATGTATACAAAAGCGTCAATGCACAAGCGTTTGAAGCGGCAATGACGGGGAACTATCTGCTGCTCGATGTGAGAACGCAGGATGAGTATGATGGCGGCCACATTGAGGGGGCGTTGCTGATTCCGCATAATGAACTGGCCGAGCGTTTAAACGAAGTGGAAGGATACGACAAGGTGCTCGTGTATTGTGCGTCGGGCAACCGCAGTGTGACCGCGTCGCAGATTCTTATTGAGGCAGGGTATAAAGAAGTGTACAATCTCAAAGGCGGCTTTTCGGCATGGCAGGCCGGCGCGGACGTCAATTGACTTTTGCCTGCCGCATATAATATAATGATGCGATCAATAGCAGGAATGGAAGTGTTATTTTGAAGCTTTTTAACACAATGACGCGGACAAAAGAAGAATTTGTTCCGGTGGAGCCCGGCAAGGCAAGAATATACGCCTGCGGCCCCACTGTCTATAATTTTTTTCATATCGGCAACGCAAGGCCGTTTATTATCTTCGACACACTGCGCCGGTATCTTGAGTATATCGGGCTCGATGTGACGTTCGTTCAGAACTTTACGGATGTGGACGATAAGATGATAGCGAGAGCCGCCGAGGAAAACACGAGCTTAAAGGAGCTCGGTGAGCGCTTTATCGCCGAATATTACAAAGATGCCAAGGGGCTCGGCATTCAGCCAGCCACGGTACATCCGAGAGCAACCGAGCATATGGACGAAATTATCAAGCTGGTGGAATCGCTGATACATTCCGGCCATGCGTATGAGTCGGCCGGCGATGTGTATTTTGATGTCACAAGCTTTCCCGAATACGGCAAGCTTTCGGGCCAGTCTCTCGAAGACCTGCAGGCCGGCGCGCGCATCGATGTGACGGAGGCCAAGAAAAACCCGGAGGATTTTGCGCTTTGGAAAGCCGCCAAGCCGGGTGAAGACAGCTGGGCCAGCCCGTGGGGCAATGGACGCCCAGGCTGGCATATCGAGTGCAGTGCCATGA
>JAEZNC010000230.1 GCA_023441905.1 Bacillota bacterium
AATGTCGTCCGCGTATTCATTGGCCCCCAGTTTGATTTCCGTAGCGATTTCTTCGGCCTTTTTAATGATCTCTCTCGCTTTGGCCTCGGCCTCCTGCACCACAGAATCGTCCGACACACGCGTTTGCAGCTCATCCTCGGCGCTCTTCACGATGCTCGCGGCTTCCTCCTGCGCGGAGTTTAAAATCTGGGTCTTTTCCTTGGATATTTCCTCGGCATCCATGATCTCCTGCGGCAATGCGTTGCGCAGATCGTTGATGATCTCCATCATGATATCGTAGTCCACATTGCGTTTGTTTGAGAACACCGCCTTGGGGCTGTTTTCTATTTCTTCGGTCAGCTCATCGAGCAGTTCAAGAATCTTCATTGTCTCACCTACGGTATTTATTAATCATATCGTCTTTAATCTCATCCGGCACGAGCGCGGTGATATCTCCACCGTGACAAATCAGCTCTTTCACCATGCTGGAGCTCAAAAACGAATGATTGATATCTGTCATTAAAAAAATGGTCTCCACATCCTTGGCAAGCTTTGCGTTCATCGCGGCCATTTGAAACTCGTACTCAAAATCCGAAATGGCCCGAAGGCCGCGTATCACAAGATTCGCGTTTTTCCTTTTCATGTAGTCCACGAGCAGGCCGGAAAAAGAATCCACATGAACGCACGGCAGATGGGTTGTGCTGCGGCTGATAAAATCCATGCGCTGCTCAACGGAAAATGCGGGTTTCTTATTTTTGTTAACGAGCACCGCAACCGTCACATCATCGAACATGGCTGCCGCACGCGTGATGATATCGAGGTGACCGGACGTAATCGGGTCAAAGCTTCCCGGATAAACGCATTTAATCACTTTGTTCTCCATATGCCAAAAATATCAGCGATATATCGCCGTATTCCTTGCGTTTTGTCAAATTATACCCTATCGGGAGCATAAAATCAAATTTTCTGCGGCATTCGGCAACCACGATCGCTCCGCTATTGAGTTTCTCTTCGTCGCGCAGTGCTTCAAGCAGTGGCATATAAAGCCCTTCGTCGTATGGCGGATCCATCAACACAATATCGTACCGTCCGAGAGACGGCATCAGCTTGAACACATCACCCTTGAGCACACGGTAATCCGCCGCGCCCACCGCCATGAGGTTCTCCTCGAGCGCCTTTTGGCACACCTTTTCGCGCTCCGCAAAATCAACATGCGCAGCGCCACGCGAGAGCGCCTCAATACCCAGCGCGCCGCTTCCCGCAAACGCATCGAGCACAGCCGCCCCCGGCAGTTCAAACTGAATCGCGCCGAACAGCGCTTCCTTCACCTTGTCGGTTGTGGGGCGCATGGCATTGCCTTTGGCACAACTCAGACGCCGCCCTTTATAAGCCCCCGAAATCACGCGCATCAGTACGGCCCAATCACGCGTCTGTCCGTTACGAGCATGTCCATCGCAATATCATAAGGCTCAGCATCAATCTGCGGAACAATCTGCATGTCGTAGCAGATGCCGATTTTCAGCGCATTCGTTTCTTTTAAAAACCTGTCGAAATAGCCCACGCCGTAACCGATGCGATTCAGCGCGGGATCATAAGCGATGCCCGGCACCAGCACCACGTCCGGCTCCGCCTGTTCACTCTCGTTCATGATGATGGGCTCCGCAATCCCATACACGTTGCTTTTCATCACGGAATCGTATGTGTAGGCCACAGCAATCAGGTTGTCGTTATCGGCGACGTACGGCAGCGCCACATTTTTGCCCATGTCGAGCAGCGCGTGCATCAGCGCAAGCAAATTCGGCTCGTTCTTATGCGAATAATAGGCCATCACGCACGCCGCGTTCTTAATGTAATCAAGCTCAAGCAGCGTTTCCATAATGCGGACGCTCATCGTTTCCGCATCGCGAGAGTCAATCAACAGCCTTTTTTTCAGCATCTCCTGCCGGATATCGTGTTTCATTTTTCATCCTCGTAATAGAGTCTTGGCACACGCGGTGAAAGCGCACAGAGTATTTCATAATTCACGGTGCCGCACAGCGCCGCGTATTCCTCAACCGGAAGGCTGGCACCTCGCTGACTCCCGAAGCAGACAACGTTGTCGTGCAGCTTGACGCCTTCAATATCCGTCACGTCAACAAGAATCTGATCCATGCAAACACGGCCCACCACCTTCGCGCGCCGGCCGCCCACAAGCACCTCGCCCCGGCTGGAAAGCAGCCTGTTGAAGCCGTCCGCATAGCCGATCGGCAGCGTCGCGATACGTGTTTCCCGGCCCGTGGTATAAGTGGCGCCATAGCTTAGTTTTTCCCCGGGGCCGATGGTTTTAATATGCGATACCTGCGTGTGCAGCGACATTGCGGGCTCCAGCTTTACATCACGCTTCACTTCGTCCGACGGGTAGCAGCCGTACATCGCAATGCCGACGCGTACCATATCATACGCAAGCTCTGGGCTGTCCAGCGTGCCGCCGCTGTTTGCGGCGTGAATGATCGGAGAAAAGCCCTTCTCTTTCACGAGCACGATAAACGCCTGAAAGCGTTCGTTCTGCTGCTGTGTATACGTTTTGTCCGCTTCGTCCGCGGTCGCGAAATGCGTCATCAGCCCTTCGAGGCTAAGCTGTTCGCTACCGGCAATGATATCGAGCAGCTCACCCGCTTCCTCGATCGATTTCACGCCGACACGGTTCATGCCCGTATCCACCTTAAGGTGAAGCTTCATCGTTGTGCCGATCTCTTTGGCGGCATCCAGCGCGTTTTTTAGGCAATCGTGTGAGGTCACCACCATCGAGAGATCAAGAGCGGCACCCTTTCGCCACTGCGAACGGTTGGACGGCCCGAGCACGAGTATCGGTGCCGTGATGCCCTCATCGCGCAGGACCTCCGCTTCCTCTGGAATCGCCACCGCAATCCAGTCTGCCCCCGCTTCAATGGCAGCCTTAGAAATCATCACGCTGCCGTGGCCGTAGCCGTCCGCTTTGGCGACGGCGCAGAACATCGTTCTTTCCGGCAGCGTTTTTTTAATATTGATCACATTGCGCTTAATCGCGCTTAAATTAACCTTCGCATAAGTCGGCCTTAATAACATGTCGTCCTTCTTTATAAGGCGCTTTCAATCAGCGTCGTTAAATTTCAGATCTTATAAATGTCCTGTTCGCTCAGCAGCTTCACGCCGCCGCCTTCGAGTGATTTCACGGCTTTCTCAATATCCTCAACGCGGAATAGTATCAGTGCGTTTTCGTTGGGCGTACGCACAAATGAATACAGATACTCCACGCTGATGTCCGCCGCATCGAGCAGCTGCAGCACCTTAGCCAGCCCGCCCGGCTGATCGGTGACCTCCGCCACAATCACATCAGTCGTGCTTGCGGTGAAGCCGTTGTTTTTCAGCATCGCAATCGCCTTTTCGGGTTCGCTCACGATGCAGCGCATAATGCCGAAATTCGTCGTGTCGGCAATGGACAGCGCGATAAGATCCACACCGCCCTCACCGAGCACTTCCGTGATTTTGGCCAGACGGCCCTTTTTGTTTTCCACAAATACGGATATCTGCTTAATCATCACAACGCCTCCTTATATTTAGAGTTGTCTCTTGTCTATGACACGTTTGGCCTTGCCTTCGCTGCGCGCAATGGTCTTGGGCTCCACGAGCGTTACCTGAACGCCGATATTGAGCACCGTTTGAATCTCGGCGCCAATTCGCTTCTGCAGCGTTTCCAGCCTCTTCACTTCGTCCGAGAAGATATCGGCGGATACCTCCACCTGCACCTCAAGCGTATCGGTGTTGTCCACGCGATCCACCACAATCTGATAGTGCGGCTCCACCTCCGCGATTTGAACGAGCACGCCTTCAATCTGCGACGGGAACACATTGACGCCGCGGATAATCAGCATATCGTCGCTGCGCCCTAATACCTTGCTCATGCGTGCCATCGTGCGGCCGCAGTCGCAGGTATCAATGCTGAGCGACGTGATGTCGCGCGTGCGGTAGCGGATCAGCGGGATACCGTCCTTGTCGATCGTCGTGATGACAAGCTCACCCTTTTCGCCGTAAGGCAGCGGTTCGAGTGTGTCAGGATCAATGATCTCAGCGAGGAAGAAATCTTCCGCGATATGCAGGCCCTTTTTGTATTCGCAGTCCGCCGCGACACCCGGCCCCATGATTTCGGACAAGCCGTAAATGTCGATCGCAAGCAGATTCAGCCGCTGTTCAATCTCGGCGCGCATGGCCTCGGTCCAAGGCTCTGCGCCGAACACACCGCCTGTGAGCTTCAAGCTCTTGGGGTCAATGCCCA
>JAEZNC010000006.1 GCA_023441905.1 Bacillota bacterium
AGAGCCATCATCAGCCCCAGCTTCATATGCGCGTAGGTTAAGCCCCCTTGCGCATACACGATATATGGCGGTTTGACGGGGGCATCGGCACTGAGCTCAATAGAAGCGCCCTGCACAAACGTTCCGGCCGCCATCACGATTTTATCATCATAGCCCGGCATATCCCAAGGTTCAGGCACAGCCTGACTGTCGACAGCCGCGGCTTTTTGTATACCGCGCGTATAAGCAAGCAACAGCCTCTCATCATTCAGCATGATCGACTGTGTGATATCGCTCCTTTTGTCATCGTGCGTAGGAAATACATGGTAGCCGAGCATTTCAAAAACCTTGGCAAAAAGCACGCTGCCTTTAAGGGCTTGCCCGACGGTATGGGGTGCCATAAAAAGCCCCTGAAAAAAGGTGCGGTACGGTGCTTCGTATGATCCCACTTCCATGCCGAGCCCCGGGCAGGTTAGTCTGTTTTCCACAAGTTCAATCAGGTCGGCGCGCCCGGCGATATAGCCGCCGGTGGGCGCGATGCCGCCGCCCGGATTTTTAATAAGCGAGCCCGCCATCAAATCAACACCGCACGCCGTCGGCTCTTCGAGCTCGCAGAACTCACCGTAGCAGTTATCCACAATCACGATGATATCGGGATATTGGCGCTTGATTGCGAGTACAAATTCGCGCATTTCCAGCATGGAAATGGCTTTACGCCACTCGTACCCCCTGGAGCGCTGAATAAAAAGCGCTTTGGGGCGCTCGCAGGTTTTAATCACCCTCTCCACACGGGCAAGGTCTATTCCGCCGTTGGGCAGCAGGTTAACCTGCTGGTAGTTCACAGCCCAGTCAATAAGCGAGCCTGTATCCGCCATGCCTTTTTTGCCGATGACGCTTTCGAGCGTATCATACGGCCTGCCCGTCACGCTGATCAGCGTATCTAGCGGCCGCAAAACCGCGTAAAGTGCCAGTGATATCGCGTGCGTACCCGACGCAATGTGCGGGCTTAAAACGGCTTTTTCTGCTTTCACGGTTCGGGCGAAAACGTTGCATAGCGCCTGTCTGCCTTCGTCGGCATAACCATAGCCCGTGGTTGGGGCAAAATGGCGCTGGCTGATGTTTTCCTGTCTGAATGCGTCAATCACTTTGTATTGATTGTTTTCAGCCGTCGTTTCAATAGGTTTAAAAACATGCGCAAGAGATCTCTCCGCATCACTTATCAGCGTCTGAGTTCTCTTGCTGATGCCTAAGTCTTCGAGTATCTGCATAAATTATTCTTCCGGCTGCTCTTTCTGCTTATCGGAGAATGTAAAGAACACGGCCCTCGCAGGTGAAATTGTTGACACAGCATGCTTATAGATCATCAGCTGCTTGCCCTCATTGTCAAGAATAATTGTAAAATTATCGAATCCTTTCACCGTTCCTTTGATCTGGTAGCCGTTTGTCAAATGAATCGTTACAACCACATGTTCTTTTCGCACCTGATTCAGGAAAACATCCTGAAGTACGATGACTGACTTTTGCATATTAAAACCCCTTTCTTTTTATATATAACATTATTTCATGAATCGTTTCTTCTATACATGGCCTCACATCAAACCATTCAATACGCTCATCTCGCCGAAACCAAGTCATCTGGCGCTTGGCAAAGCGGCGTGTGTTGCGTTTGATTAACGATACCGCTTCGCCCAGCGATGTCTCACCTTTAAAGTGCGCCACAAGTTCCTTGTATCCAATGGCCTTGAGTGCGCCTGTTTCACCATATTGATCATATATCCGCCGTGCTTCCTCCACCAGGCCGCAGTGAATCATATCGTCTACACGCGCCTCAATCCGCTCATAAAGCAGCGGTCGCGGCACTGTAAGCCCGATCATAAGAAAGTTATCGCTCACATTCGGCTTTCGGAACTCATACGCGCTGTTGCCGTTCGTTTCAATCAGCTCCAAACGGCGCAATATGCGCCGTTTATCGTTTTTAGAAATAATCTTGGCATATTCAGGATCTTTATTTTCCAATATATTATACAAGTATTCACTGCTTTTGTCATCCGCAAGTTGTGACAATTTAAGTCGAATCGTGTCGTCCTTGCGGCTTTCACCGAAGTTTAAATCATAAACGAGTGCATTCACATAGAGCCCGGTACCGCCCGCAATAACCGGAACTTCCCCTTTCTTATTGGCTATTTCAATAAGTGAAAAGGCTGTCTTTTGAAATTGTGCCACCGAATAGTCTTCATTCGGGGCGACGATGTCGATTAGGTCATGGCGCACCCCCTGCATTTCGTCACTTGTGGCTTTTGCGGTGCCGATATCCATACCCTTATAAATCTGCATGCTGTCGGCGGATATGACGCCCGAGTGCAGCACCTTGGCAATCTCGACAGAAATTTTCGTTTTGCCCGATGCAGTGGGCCCGGTGATGATGATGAATCGTCTCATAACACTCTCTTAAAGCTTTTTTCAATCTGTTTTTTGGAAATCACAGTAATCACCGGGCGGCCATGCGGACAGGTCGGCATCACTCCCGTGGTTAAAAAGCTCTGAGCAACGCTTTCCAGTTCAGAATTGGAAAGCTTGTCGCCCGCTTTCACGGCGCTGCGGCATGCGGCGCGGATGATGCTTTCGCGCTGCAGAATTGTTTTGCCTCTGTTCTCCTCAATTTCATTGAGCGCATCAAAGATGAGCCCCGCAACGGGCACGCCAGCAACCACGGCCGGCACGGCACCTACCTTGTATTCGAGTACGCCGAAAGGTTCGATATCGAAACCGAGCTCCGCAAATGAATCGATGTTGTCATCGATAAGCAGCTTTTGCGCATGCGACACGGTGATTACGGCGGGCATCAGCAGCGGCTGAGACGCACGGCTTGTACGGCTCGTAAACCTGTCGTATAGCAAGCGTTCATGCGCGGCATGCTGATCGATAATCAGCAGATTTTCGTCCTGTTCCACCAGCACATACGTATCGGCAAAGCTCCCGATCATACGATAGCTTTGCGGCTCATCAATGATGGCTGTCAATGCCGGCTCTGCCGCAACGATTTCAGGCTTTTCTTCCTTGATAATGTCTCCATTACCCGCATCACTGCCATACACATATGGCTCAAAATTTGTTTGAAGCGGCTGCTCCGTTTCGCGCAGGCTTGCACTGCCAAAGCCGGAGAATAAAGCGGTTTGAAACACTTCCTTGGGGGCCTGCATTTCCACCGAGCCGCGCGGCTTTTCCGGCAGTGCAGGCATATCAATCATGACGCTGCCGTGAATTTCTTTGCAGCCTTGAGATACGGCTTCTCTAATCACATAATCAACAGCCGAAGCGTCCTCAAAGCGCACCTGCAGCTTGTTGGGATGTACATTCACATCAACATTTCCGGGCGGCATTGTGATATTCAACGCAAAAAACGGCGATTCCCCTTTGACGAGTGTCGGCCCGTATGCGCTCTTTACCATATCGCTGAGCGCCGCGCTGCGCACAAAGCGCCTGTTGACATACAGTGAACCGTTTTGCCTATTTTTCATCACAGCCCCCGGGCGCGACACATAGCCTTCTGCTTTGATGCCGTTGGCTTCAAATGATACATATACAATATTATCCATAAGATTTTTGCCGTATACACAGTATATAGCATCCTGCAAATCTCCGTTACCAGGGCTGTGATAAATCGTTTTATCATGTGAGGTGTAATGGAACGATATTTCCGGGTAAGCAAGTATGTATCTTGATACGAGGTCAGAAACGTACGCCGCTTCCTGCTGGCCCGATTTTAAGAATTTAAGTCTGACGGGAACGTTGTAAAACAAATTGCTGACCGTCACCGATGTGCCGTCAGGCAGACCCGCCGGTGTGATGCCGTCAATACGTCCGCCTGAAATTTTGATTTGTGTACCCAGTTCTGCTTCGCGCTGTTTCGTCTTCAAATCGACCACAGAAACGGCTCCAATGCTGCAAAGCGCTTCACCGCGAAATCCCTGCGTGCTGATAAAGTGCAGATCGTGCTCGGTAGCAATTTTACTTGTCGCGTGCTTTTCGAAAACGAGCTCGGCGTCTTCGGCGGCAATGCCCTTACCGTTGTCCGTGACCACAATCTTCTTGATGCCGCCGTCCGTAATGCTGACGCTGATAGCGCTGGCTCTCGCATCAATCGCGTTTTCGACGAGCTCTTTCACAACGCTCAATGGCCTCTCAACCACTTCTCCCGCCGCGATTTTGTCCGATACGCTTTTGGATAGCTTTCTGATTTCCCCCATGGTGTCTCCCCCGCTACAGCCTGTGCTTGATTTCGCTTAAAAGCTTTAATGAATCAAGAGGCGTGATGTTATCCAGATTGACGTCCCGCAACATGTCGATCAAGTCGTCCCGTGTCAAGGCCGTTTCCTGCTGCTTACGAGATCCCAATATACTTTCGTCCTTATCCACGAGCGACTGCATAATCACCTTGGCTCTCTCGGTCACATCCGCCGGAACGCCGGCGAGCTTTGCGACCTCAATTCCAAAGCTTCTGTCCGCGCCCCCGCGTACGATTTTATGCAGGAAAATCACGGTATCGCCCATTTCCTTAACGGTAATCGAATAATTGCTGACGCCCGCCACAACACCCTCCAGCTCCGAAAGCTCATGAAAGTGCGTGGCGAACAGAGTTTTTGCTTTGATGCGGCTGCTGATAAATTCAACGACGGACCACGCGATGGACAACCCGTCCAGCGTGCTTGTACCGCGCCCGATCTCATCGAGTATCAGCAGGCTCCGCGGCGTGGCGTTATTGAGGATATTGGCAACCTCGTTCATCTCTACCATAAACGTGCTCTGCCCCGAAGCGAGGTTATCAGAAGCGCCCACGCGTGTGAATATCTTATCCACAATGCAGATTTGCGCGCTGTCTGCGGGCACAAAGCTGCCCATATGCGCAAGCAGCACAATCAGCGCCACCTGACGCATGAACGTGCTTTTGCCGGCCATATTCGGGCCCGTGAGTATCATGATGTTGTCTTCATCTGAGAGCAGACAGTCGTTTTTAACGAAAGATGACTTCACAAACGTTTCCACGACCGGATGACGTCCGCCCGAAATCCGAATATCCCCGCTTGGAATCATAACAGGACGCGCATAGTTTCTTTCGTATGCGACGGCAGCGAAGCTGCGCAGCATATCCACAAGCGCGATCGTTTCCGCCGCGTTTTGAAAACGCTCAATGTTGTCGGACAGTGTTTTTCTGATTTCCAAAAAGCATGCGTGTTCCAGCGCAATGCATTTGTCCTGCGCGCCGGTCAGCTTTTCTTCCATTTCCTTAAGCTCGGGCGTGATAAAACGCTCGCAATTGGCAAGTGTCTGTTTTCTGATATAGTTTGGCGGCACCAAATGCTTATAAGAATTGGTTGCCTCAAGGTAATAGCCGAACACCTTGTTGTAACCGACCTTTAAGTTCTTAATACCCGATTCCTGCCGCTCCTTGGCTTCGAGCGACGCAATCCATTCCTTGCCCTTCAGGGCAGCTTCCTTGAGCGCATCGATCTCCGCGTTGTAGCCCCGTTTAATCAGGCCGCCTTCTGCAATACCCACAGGCGGTTCTTCGTCGATCGCGGAATCGAGCAGCGAAAAGATGTCTTCCATACAGTCCAGCCCGTCGTGCATGTTTTTCAGCAGACCGGATGAACAACTCGCCAGTGTGCTTTTAAGAACGGGCAGCTGCGCCAGCGTTTTTTTGATGGCAAGGCAGTGACGCGCATCAAGCGTTGAATAAGCGATACGCGAAATCAGGCGTTCTAAGTCAAAAACCCCGTCCAGCGCCTGAGATATCTTATCGCTTAACGGCATACTCTCCTTCACTTCCTGTACGGCGTCGAGACGTAAATTGATCTCCGAAATGCTTTGCAGCGGCTCGTTGATGCAGCGTTTGAGCAGCCGCGCTCCCATTGCGGTTCTTGTTTTGTCGATCACGCCGAAAAGAGAGCCTTTCGCCTTTCCGTCACGCAGCGTTTTGGTCAGTTCTAAATTGGCGCGCGTGAACATATCAAGCGACATAAACGAGTTTTTCTCAATCAGTTGGATACGGCTTATGTGCGTCAGCGCGTTTTTCTGCGTTTCTCTTAAATAGTCAATGAGCGCGCCCGCCGCGCCGACGGCGGCGCTGCTTTCGTCAATGCCGAAACCGCCAAGGCCAGACACCGCAAAATGAGACATCAGCGCTTCCATCGCTGCGCTTTTTTCAAATGTGAAGGAAGGATACTCGCTCACATAGATGTTCTGTTCTCTGATCAAGCCGTTCAATCGCTCTATGACCGTCTTGTCTTCTTCCCTGCATATGATTTCACTGGGCGAGACGCGTGCAATTTCGCTTTTGACTGACGCAAAATCATCTTCTGCGCTGCAATCCCCCATGAAAAAAGCACCCGTTGACACGTCCGCATAGGCCAGCCCAACCGCGTTCCCGGCGAGAACGAACGACAGTATAAAGTTGTTGTCGGCGTCATTGAGGCTGCTGTTTTCCGTCACGGTGCCCGGGGTGATGACGCGGATGACATCGCGTTCCACAAGGCCTTTGCTCAAGGCCGGGTCGGTCATTTGCTCGCATATCGCTACTTTGTAGCCTTTTCTGATAAGCTTGTCAATATATCCTTGAACGCTGTGATGCGGCACGCCGCACATTGGCGCTCTTTCGGCGAGGCCGCAGTCACGTCCTGTCAGTACAATTTCCAGCTCACGCGATGCCGTCAGTGCATCCTCGAAAAACATCTCATAAAAGTCTCCGAGGCGGTACATCACAATGCAGTCTTTATATTTCTCCTTGAGCTCCACATACTGGCGCATCATGGGTGTCAGTTCGCTCATTTTATCCCTCCATGCTTAGTGATCACATTATAACATAAAAGCGCAATATTGTTGAAAAAAGGCCCGATTTCGATTATAATTTTCTAAATCAATATTGGAGTCATTCATGAAGAGAATATATTTTGTGTGTCTGCTGATCATAATCATGCTCATATCCTCGGCCTGTGTCAGTGTCGATTTGACATATGCTTTAACTGAAGACAACAAAACAAACATCCGCTATGCCGTTTCATTCGATACGACAGATCAGGATGTGTCGCCTTATTTAAATGAAATCGGTTCATACTGGGCGGATCAGGGGTTGACCATCACCACGGATCAGGATGAAAATGCCGTGAGCGCCGAAAAAACGATCAAGTCAGACACCGTTAAAGAGGCCGCCAAGGCTTTCGGAGACGTTTTATCATCGAAAGACTCTCTATTCAGCAACGTGTCATTTACATATACACCATCATTATCGGTGGATGATTACAATTTTTCGGCAGATGTATCGTTACTGGATATTATACGCCAGCAGCAGGCTCAAAGCATACCCGCTGACCAAATCAAGAAGATTGAGGATGCCGCCAAACAAGGCATATACAGGATATCCATCTCACTCCCCGGCGAAGTGACAGAAACCAACGCAGACAGCCGCGACGGAAATGTCTGTACCTGGATTCTTGAATACGGGAAAATTAAAACACTGAGCCTGCAAACGCAAAAGCAAAACACGAAAACCGTTCAGAACTACAAAAAATTGACCGGCATTATGGCCGACAACACCAAGCTGCTCATTGTATTTGCCTCAGCAGCAGGCTTTTGCATCATGATGATTGTACTGTCGATAGTCGTTCGCAGAATAAAGCGCAAACGCGCCTCAGAAGTCCGCATCAAACATTTCCGATGACTGCATACGGCCATCCGGCCAAGTGACATACAGCTTAAACTGTCTGTCTTCATCTGTCACGCCGTTTTTCAGTGTGGTGAGGGTGATGCCGGACAGCTTCACAGCTGTGCCGACACGTGCAACGGGCGTCTCATCGCCGCGAACCGTTCTTACCGGCAGGAATATGTCTCCGTTTTTACTGTAACAGACCAGCGTATACAGTGCATTCTCGTCCTCTGTCGTCTTATCCCACATAATTTCGTAATACTTGTACCCGTATGATTCATGTTCTGTCATACGAAGATTAAAATTTGCTTTTTCGATGTTCTGCATGCCGCTTGTCTCGCCGATAAACGAAAGATAATAATCACGAAGCCCACCGATTTCATCCGCCAGAGGAATATAGATATTTTCCTGCGGATACACATTGGATATGGACGAATCGGCATAGGCTGTGTAATCCTTATTCTTTTTATAATTGTCCAGAACATCGTATATATCAAGGTATTCTCTTTGCTGCTTTGACGAAGGGCTGCCCATCAGCTGCACATAATCCTCCGCGGCTAGCTCGTAAACGCTCCACATATGGTTTTCGTAATAGTCACTTTCAATTTCAAAAAAAACATCATGGTCAAATTTGTCGATGCCTCTCATAAGGAAATAATCGGAATTGCGTGCCGATTCGTCATCCGGCATAAAGTAATACATTGTGTAATGATGGCCGTATTCATGCGATATCGTCCGCGCCACCTGAGTGACAGAGTCGTATTTATCCATATTATAAAGCTCTATGGAGCTTTGCGTGGAGTCAATATCATACGTGAGCGTGTCCGGGACCAGACCCGGCAGATTCAGAAACACTGAAAACACTTTCTTTTCTGTGACGTGCGTCCCCGCCACGCCGGTGTTCGTGTCGAGCGCGGATTCTCCGGGATAGAGCAGCACTTCGGTGACGGAGTAGATTTCTTTTCCGTGCTTATTCGCAATCAACTCATTAAAAATGTCTTTGAGTTTATCGCCCGTCCAGACCTCCGAATAGCTGACGATAGGAAAACCGAGAGGCGTATCGTAAATTGCCACAGAAGACGGATAATCGGACTTTTGCGTGATCGGCAGCCCCGGCGCATCCTGATTTTCGGCCTTTTCGATATGAACCGGCGTATAATCGGCGTTGACAAGCTCGTCAATGCCCGATTTTGCCCAGGACTGCATAAAGAACAGATAGATGCCCGCGCCGATTGCGATAATAAGCAGGATGCCGAAAAGTATCGCGACATGATTCTTCTTTTTGTCAAAAGCCGTTCGGTTCACAGATTCGCCTTTCTTCAGATGCGCACGCCGCGAAGCGTATGCGCCATCACCTTGTCTATTTTCACATGAACATATTTTCCGATATCATCAAGACCGCCTTCAAAGCTGACCGTTTTTGACGTTCTTGTTTTGCCGCTGATCTCATCTCTGCCCCGCTTGTCAGGCGTCTCCGCCAGCACCTCGACAGTGCGCCCGAGGTAAGCGCTGTTATTATTCGCCATCGATTGCTTCACGAGCGCATTCAAACGCGCAAGCCTCTCGCTGACGGTTTTTTTATCGAGATGCCCATCCATGTCCGCAGCTTTCGTGCCGGATCTTTTGGAGTAGGCAAACGTATACGCCGCATCATACCCAACTTCTTCAACCAGCGACAGCGTTTGCGCAAAATCATCCTCCGTTTCGCCCGGGAAACCGACAATAATATCCGTGGTGATCGCGATATCCGGCACGCGCGCCTTGAGGCGCGCAATCAGATTCAGGTAATGCTCGCGTGTATAGCGACGGTTCATCAGCTCGAGTATTCGGCTGCTGCCCGACTGCACGGGCAGATGGACATGCTCGCAGAGGCTTTTTAAGCTGCCGTAACAGTCGATGAGCTCATCCGACATATCCTTCGGGTGCGACGTCATAAAGCGCAGCCGTTTGATGCCCGTTTCGGCGTCGATTCGCTTAATCAGGCTTGCAAACGAGAGGCCCTCCGGTAAATCGTTGCCGTACGAATTGACGTTTTGCCCGAGCAATGTGATTTCCGAAACGCCCTTTTCACAAAGGCCGGATATTTCTTTGATGATATCGTCCGGCTGACGGCTGCGTTCGCGCCCGCGCACGTACGGCACAATGCAGTAAGTGCAAAAGTTGTTGCAGCCGTATATAATGTTGACAAAAGCGCCCGGCGCGCTGTCTCGGCTGACCGGCACATCCTCGATGATCGTTTCATCCTCGTCAACGGCTATCGCGCGCTTGCCTTTTATCAGTGCATCATAAAGCAGGCTATGCAGCCTGTGTATGCCGTTGGTTCCAAAAGCGAAATCCACAAACGGAAACCGCTTCATGAGCTTTTTGGCGGCCCCCTCCTGCTGCATCACACAGCCGGAAACGGCGATTAACGCGCCCGGCACGCTTGATTTATGGTCTTTGAGCGCGCCGAGATTGCCGTATAGCCGCGCCTCCGCATGCTGGCGCACGCAGCATGTGTTGAAAATAATGAGATTGGCGGCCGCTTTTTCCGCAGACGGACAATAACCCAGAGAATCAAGAACCCCGGCGATCTTCTCGCTCTCGTGGGTATTCATTTGACAGCCGTAGGTTTCTATATAATATGTCAGCTGATGATCCGATATATATCTTTTTAACTCTTCCAACGCTTTGATTAAGCCTTTCTCTGTTGCACAATTATGATTAAAAACATTATAATCATTTGGCAGGCATTTATCAACAAAAGCCGCTCAATTTTAAGATGAGCGCGTGTTTTGCGGCAATTTGATGCGGTTTTGCTGCCG
>JAEZNC010000056.1 GCA_023441905.1 Bacillota bacterium
GCCATAAGAAGCATGACAATGACCAGAAGTGCACAGACGATTAACTTCTTTCTCATTTGTTTTCTCCTTTCAATTGTTCTAATAGATATTAGAACATGGTCAACCAGTTTTGCTAATTAACATTGTAATCCGAATTCTGCACGCCCTTTCTATACTTTCATTAAGCATCACCTCTGCACACAAGAATTTTATGCGACAGGTGCTTGTGTTGGTTTAATTATAACTAAAAATATAAAAGATGTCAATATATATAATTAATAAGTTATATTAACATTAAAACCGAATATTGTACCGTTTTAATATTTAGACCAAGCCTGCAGCCATAAGCTTTTACATCTCATCCTTCATTGTCGCCTGCCGGCGGTAATTCTCAGGCGGGGAATTTGACAGCGGAACTTTCATCTTCGCAAAGGTGAGGCGTGGTTAAAAAAAGTTTGCAAGCGCATGACAATAATTTTAACAGAAAAAACTTGTTAGACAATCAATTAATCTGTATACTCAAACGTGGATTAATACAGAATATGACGAGGGAGATGTATTCGTGGATTTATTTGAAAAGTGCTATTCCTTTACCGATGCAAAAGAAGCCATTGCGTCAGGGCTTTATCCATACTTTCATGCGCTTCACACCGCTCAGGATACCGAAGTGGTAATGGACGGTAAGCGCATCATCATGATTGGCTCCAACAACTACATGGGTTTAACAAGCGACCCGCGCACGATTCAGGCTGCCAAAGACGCGCTGGATAAATTCGGGACAGGCTGTTCAGGCTCTCGCTTTTTAAACGGAACGCTCGTTTTGCATGAGCAGCTTGAGGAAGAGCTGGCCGACTTTTTCAATAAGGATGCGGCGCTCACATTCAGCACCGGTTTTCAAACGAACCTTGGCATTATCTCCACCATCGTGGGGCGGCACGACTATATTTTAAACGATTCGGAAAACCACGCGAGCATTATCGACGCGAGCCGTCTGGCCTTTGCGAAGAATGTGCTCAAATACGAGCACAGCGATATGGCGAGCCTGGAGGAGCGGCTTCAGCGGCTTCCCGAGGACGCCGGCAAGCTGATCATCACAGACGGCGTGTTCTCGATGAGCGGCGATATCGCGAAGCTCCCTGAGATTGTGGAGCTCGCGAAGAAATATAAGGCACGCATACTCGTGGACGACGCGCACGGCGCAGGCATGGTGGGCGACTGCGGACGCGGCACAGCGAACTACTTCGGTCTTGAAAAAGAAGTCGATATCATCATGACGACGTTCTCCAAATCGTTTGCGTCGCTCGGCGGATGCATCGCCGCGGATGAAGACGTGATCAGTTATGTCAAGCACCGTTCGCGCCCGTTCATTTTCAGCGCGTCGATACCGCCGGCCAATGCCGCTGCCGCGCGTGAAGCGCTGCGCATCATGAAAGCAGAGCCGGAGCGCCAGAAGGCACTGATCAATATTTCCAACTATATGCGCGGCAAGCTTAAAGAAGCGGGCATACCCATTATCGAAGGTGAAACGGCGGTGATACCAGTGTTCACTTACGATATGCACAGAACGTTTGTTATCACCAAGATGCTGTTTGAAGAGGGCGTTTATGTGAACCCTGTGATTCCGCCGGCCGTGAAGGACGGCGAGTGCATGCTGCGGACAAGCTATACCGCCACACACACAAAAGAGCAGATGGACACGGCGGTCGAAGCGTTTAAACGCGTGTTTGCAAAGTTTTAAAACAATTCGTTTTCCCCAATATATAACCTTTTTACAAGGCGCCCTTTGCGGCGTCTTGCTTTTTTGTTTGGAAAAACCATTTGGTAATGCCGGAGGATCCAATAGTCTTTCGCTAAGAGTCAATTGGTTTCACGTAAGAATTTGCTTATTAAAAGATAAAGAAGTGTGTCTATGAAAGCCTTCTCCTTGAAGAGAAGGTGGTGCGAAGCACCGGATGAGGTGTTAATAAAAAGCTGTTAGACGAACACCTCATCCGTCGCCTGTCGGCGACAGCTTATCCTCCCGGGAGAAGATTAAAAAATGCGTCTTAGTTACCATATATGCAGAATTTACCGCAATCCTCGATCATTGCATCGGGGACTTTGTACGCCATATCGGCGCGGGTTTTCTGCTAAAGAGAAGGTTAAATTGCAGCTTGCCAACGATGTACTTATATAGGGAAACCAAACGGAAGAACATTGTCAGCCATAGCGGACTTGCTTTTTTTACCTCCAAACATTATGATTTATAGGAATGATCTGGAGGACTCGTATTGGACATCGTTTTTGAAATCTTCGCGTGGCTTGTTTTCGCTTCAGCAATTGTGATACTGGCCGTTAAGTTCTTTCGGGGCAAAGAAACCGCCGCGCTGCTTCCGCAGCCGCAGAAGCCGGGTGGGGGCATAATCATAAAAATCATCGCCGCCGTGCTGCTCTCGCGTATCGTCCTATATCTTTTGAGCTTTGCTTTCACGCATATCATCGGCTATCCGAGGGATTTTCTCGATGTCTGGAACGAATGGGATGCGCAAAGCTATCTTTGGATTGCGAACCACGGTTACTACAGTCCCGACGAAGGCTGGATACGCGTCGTCTTTTATCCGCTTTACCCGTTTGCGGTCTGGCTGCTCAAATTCATATTTGTGAACGACGTCATTGCGGGGTTGGCCGCGTCGTGGGGATGCCTGTGCGGTGCCTGCGTGTTTTTGTACAAGCTTGTGCTGCTGGACGCGGACCACAAAACGGCGTTCCGTGCCGTCAAGTTCCTGCTCATATTCCCGTGCACTGTGTTTTTGGGTGCGCCGTATACCGAATCGATGTTTCTGCTCTTTTCGTTTGGGTGCCTGTATTACGCGCGCCTCAAAAAGTTTGTGCCAGCCTGTGTCATGGCGGGGCTCGCCGCAATCACGCGCAATATGGGGCTGCTGCTCGCCGTGCCGGTATTCATCGAAATACTCTGTGCCCACGGGCTGTCGCCGCAGCACATCAGGCAGGATTTTGGCAAGAAGCTCAAAGCATCACT
Organism: Bacillota bacterium; assembly: GCA_023441905.1. Classification (GTDB taxonomy): domain Bacteria; phylum Bacillota; class Clostridia; order Christensenellales; family SZUA-584; genus SZUA-584. Next base: position 2,999 of record JAEZNC010000056.1, read on the forward strand.
GAAGGATTTTGCGTCTCTGCTGATCATAGGGGCGGGGGCATTGTTGTATCTTTTCTTGAATCACGCGATGCTCGGCAACGCGCTGGCGTTCATGCAGCATCAGCAGGACCACTGGGCTCAAAGCTTTGGCAGCTATGCGAAATCGCTGATGACCACGTACAATCAGATGCTCGGTGAGACGGCCATCCGGCGGCAGCTGCTGCTGTGGGTGCTGCAGTTTATCGTGCTGATACTCGGCGGCTTAAGCCTGCCGCTCATCAGCAAAAAGTCGCGTGTGTCATACAGCGCTTACGCAGTGGCCTATGTGTTCGTGGCGTTCTCGCCCACTTGGCTGCTTTCGGGCTTGCGCTACTATATGGGGCTGGCCGTGCTGTTTCCATTGCTTGCGGCGGCCGCAAGGCGAAAATGGTTGGATGCCCTGTTGACCGTCGTGTTTTCCATTTTCGCTGTGGCGTTTTCGTGTTTCTTCGCCGTTCACTGGGAAGTGTTATAATTTATTTGTGAGGAATGATTGTGATGGAGAAGCCAAGGAATTTCATAAGAACATATACCGGTATTTATCTCGATCCGTATGTGATAACGCCCGAACAGGTGGAGATTCTTGATATCGCGCATTCGCTTTCGCTGATGACACGGGCCAACGGGCATATCCGCCATTTCTTCTCGGTGGCACAGCATGCGGTGAACTGCGCGCTCGAGGCGGGCAACCGCGGCCTTTCGCAGCGTATTCAGCTTGCGTGTTTGCTGCATGATGCGGCAGAAAGCTACATTTCGGATGTGACGCGCCCCGTGAAGCATCGGCTGGAGGGCTACGAGCAGATAGAGGATTTTGTGCTCGGCGTGATATTCGGCAAGTTTGGTCTCGGTCAGATGAACGGCGATGAGCTGCGCGCGGTGAAAGAGATCGACGATTCGATGCTGTATTACGAGTTTGAGGCGCTCGCGGGTGTGCATATCAGAGACATTGCGCCCGTCATCACGATGTCGCACGATTTTGCATACAAGCCGATGGCGGATGTCGAACGCGACTTTCTAAGCATGTTTGAGGTGCTTACCAAGTAAGATACAATTTCTATCCACGAACTGTAGGGAAGGGTCTTGACCCTTCCTTATGATTGCGCGGACTTTGTACATGTTTATCGCATACATCGGTATAATGTACGAACTGTCGAGGAGGGTCGCTGTCTCCAACTGGGGTATGACTCTTCCTCGTGTTTACTCAATTTTTGACGGCATCCGGCAAAAATACTTTTCGAATCCGTAGGGAACGGCCTCCGAGCCTTTCCAAGCGTTTTAATCGTAGCCGAACATCCTTGCCATTCGGGCGTATAGGTTTCTGTTTTTCGTTTTTAGAAATGAAAATGATTTAATAAACAGTCCTATAACTCCGAAGGAGTATAGTCGATGCGGAACGCTCCACAGCTTTAATCGCACGCCGAACATGCTTGCCCTTCGGGCGTATAGGTTTCTGTTTTTGGGGAACGTCCATTGGAGGGTTTAAACATCTTTTACTGGTATGTTATAGCACACGAATTTCGGAACAACGAGAAAAAATTATTGAAAATCAATAAAAATTAATTGACAGACGTTTAACGTCGTGCTACGATCTCCTTGAAAACAGATCATTCAAGGAGGCGTTTTGTTTATGACGGATACCAGTTATCTTTGCCAATACTTTATGGAAAAAAGTCAGCCCGATAAAAAACCCGTCAAGCCGCAGAAGACGGCAAAGCCTAAAAAGAGCAAAGGGGGCAAAAAGTCATGAACGATGATATGACAGCTCCCCAAATTCAAAGTACGCCCAAACGCCGCGCCAATCTGCGGCTGCTCATCAGTGCGGCCGTGTTTGGCATTCTGTTCGCGGCAATATTCGTCAATCAGGGCCTTGGCCTGAACCTCTCGATATTCTTTCTTCTCATTTACGCGTATGCGGCGTTCAACCGAAAATCGATTTTTGCCGTTCCCTTCCGGAAGGAAAAGCTGCTCTATCTGTTTACCATACCGGTTGTGTTCTTAAGCCTTTCGCTTTTCATGACCAGCTCATTTATTCACGTGTTCAGCATTCTCGCGATACTCGTTGTGATGGTTGTGCAGTACACGGTGCTTTCGGGCAGCGCGCTGAACCGCTGGGATGAAAGTGGTTTCATCGTGGATCTCGTGATGACGGGCATCAACCGCTTTCTGTTCGGCGTTGTCCGGTTCGTGGGCGACGGCATGAGCACGCTGTTTAAGGGCAGAAAAAAGGCAGGGGCGCTGGCCGGCGTGGGCGTCGGCATATTGCTGCTGCTCATCGTGGTGCCGCTGCTCGTCGGTGCGGACGCGAACGTATCGAATTTGCTGGGGCGCTTTATTGAAGACCTTTCGTTCGGCGATATGTTCCTCTATGTGTTTATGTTCCTGCTCGGCGCTTCGATGATCATGGGGCCCGCGTCCACGGCTTTGGAGCCGGAAAGCACGGGGCCGAGGGTGGCCGTTTATTTCACCAAGCGGCCGATACCGGCTGTGACGGTCGGCATCGCGCTCACGATGGTTGCGGCTGTGTATGTGCTGTTTGCGGCGGTGCAGTTCACTTACTTCTTTTCGCCCGGAGAGACGCTTGCTGCAGTGTTCGGGCTCACGAGCTCCGCGTATGCGGTGCGCGGCTTCGGCGAGATGATATTTATAACGTGCTTTAACTTTGTGCTGATTGTGATTGCACTGCGATTCACGCAGCAGAAAGACGGGAAAACGCCGCCGTATTTAACGATGCTCTACGTGCTGCTGATTGTGTTTAATTTCGTGAGCCTCGCGTCGGCGCACATGCGCATGACCTGCTATGTGGTCTCGTTCGGAGATACCGTCGCTCGGCTGCTGTCGCACTCATTCATGCTGTTGCTCGTGATTTTTAACATTGTGATGCTCGCGCGCATCTTCTCGGATAAGGTGAAGCTGGTTCGGTGCTTCGCGGCGGCGGCGCTGATATATATTTGTACGCTGGCCGCGGTGAACCCGGAGCGGTATATCGCGGGGGAGAATATCAAGCGGTATGAGCGCACGGGCAAGATTGACGTTGAATATCTGCTCTCGCTGCCCGGGGACGCGCTGGCGGACACGTGTGACTTTCTGATCGAGAATCCTGATTTGCTCGATGAACCGGCGCGCAGGGAGGCCGTGCTGCGGCTGCATATTATGGAGAGCCGGGATACCGGCTGGGCATCGCTCAATCTTGCGGACGAGCGGGCGGAAGCGAAGCTCAAAGCGCTGCTTTCCTGATAATGAACAGGTCGCGGCGGTTAAGCAAAAAATTGCTGATGGTAGGGGTGAAAAAAAGGGGTTGCCTAATCGCCGCGTTTCTGTTAGAATAATTTTCGCGACACGCCTCCTTGGTCAAGCGGTCAAGACACCGCCCTCTCACGGCGGTAACAGGGGTTCGATTCCCCTAGGAGGTACCAAATAAGCAGTCTGTCATTGATACAATGGCAGGCTGCTTTTTTATGTCTTTTG
>JAEZNC010000073.1 GCA_023441905.1 Bacillota bacterium
TTATCGTGGCCCCCTCTGATGAGGGGGCTGGCACCGATAGGTGACTGGGGGAGAGAAAATGGCTTGAAAACGGTTACTCCCTCCGGCACTTCGTGCCACCTCCCAGTCCATCCCCTTTGGGATAGTCGTCTGAGGGAGGCTTAAATACACTTTAACGACAGCCTGGGAGCAGACGAAGAATCGTCTGCTCTGTTTTATTGTCTAAAGAATACATCCGGTAATTTGGGGTGTTAAATGGTTTTAGATCGAGTAAGACGGTTTTTTAGGAAAGAATAAGCATTAGATAAAAAGTGTGTCTGTGAAAGCCTAGGTGAAGAAGGTCTGAAGCACCGGATGAGGTGTCAATAAAAATGCTGTCAAAGCGAACACCTCATCAGTCGCCTGTGGGCGACAGCTTTTCCTCGAAGAAAAGCCCAGGGTGTTGAAAAACCTGTTTTAGCGGCCCCTGCGTCGACTGCCATTCTTCGTGGATTGGGGCTGTCACGATAGGTGATTGGGAGAGAAAAAATACACTTGAAATCGGCCACTCACTTTCGTGCCACTTTCAAGTCCGTATCTTTGGGATAGTCATCTGCGGGAGGCTTTATTCACAGACTATAAGTGAAAGACGAACTGATAAGCCAAATAAAAGGCTTTGGTTTGCTGCCTTGGGGTTACCTGAAAAGATCAACGACTCCCGATGCGGGAACCAGATTCTTCACCGTTTTGCCTTCGATGAGCTGCGCAGGCACCACCACCTGCTGCGGAATAAATGTCTTGGGCGATTCAATGGCTTCTATCAACTTCGCGGCAGCCTGTTTGCCAAGCGTTTCGGTATCCTGTTTCAGCGTTGTCAGCTGCGGGCGCAGCACCTCGGAGAGATAGATGCCGTCATGTCCCACCACGCTGATGTCATCGGGAATGCTGAGGCCGTGGCGCTCAATCTCGTTCATCCCGCCGATGAAGGAAAAATCGTCAGGATACATGATGCAGGTAGGCCGTAAAGACAGCGCGAGCAGATCGCGCGTGGCCAGTCCGCTCGCTTTTGGGTCATGGTAAATCGCGGGCTTCACATATTCATCAGGCAGATCGATATCCAGCTCCATACAAGCCTTATAAAAACTAGCAAGACGTTTCTGTGTGACCGACGTGTCCTCACCATGGATATATGCAATCCGCCTGTGACCGTTCTTATGAAGAAAACGCACCATATTGCATATGCACTCAACATTGTCGGATAATATTGCCGTTCGGTTGTTAAACACATGGTCAATTGTCACTGTCGGGATATCGCTGTTAACCAGCTCAATAACGTCGGGATCATTGAAATTGACACTTGCGATCACCGCGCCGTCACAGTTGCGGTATTTGCAGTGCTCATAATAGCTCATTTGAAACTGACCGAGGTTTTTGCTGATAAATGTAATATCAAAGCCGCGGCTTTCCGCTTCTTCCTTAAAACTGTTGAGAACATACGAGAAGTATTCATGCGTCAACCCGCAATGCGTCTGATCCACAAACAAAACGCCTATGTTGTTCGATCGGTTTGTTTTCAGTGCGCGGGCCGTGGCGTTGGGCAGGTACCCCATCTGCTTGGCCATCTTGCGCACATATTCTGCCGTATCTTCACCCACATCGGTATATCCGTTCAGCGCCTTGCTGACTGTTGCGGCTGACACGCCGCATCTTTTTGAAATGTCCTTAATCGTCACCATATCTTTATCGTAACTCCACGGATTACAGTTTGCTAAATCATCCCAATGAATCAATTTATCAAAAAAAAAAGACAAAAGCAATATCCTACACGAAATATAAACATGAACTGCCGTAAAATGGTAATAATATACTCGAATGAATAAGGATCTGTGCTTGATGACTGCGGGTAGTAAAAACCTTTGTTCATTATTTATTCATTTTTCCAACAGGATGCTGTGAAGCTGGGCTTTTATACTGAACACAATTTAAAAGCGGCCATGACATGGCGGAAGGTGACGAATATGAATAGATCTATTTTGAGTTTAAAGAACATGAAGAAAAAAACAAAACGGACAGTCATCATTGTGCTGGCCGGTGTGGTGATTGTCGCCGCGGCGCTCGGCATTTATTTGGGTGTGTCGGGTACGTCCGCAAAAGCGAGCGCGAAGAAGGGCGAACCAAGCTTCGATACGATCGGTATAGGTGATATCTCGCTGACCGTCTCGGGCAGCGGCAATCTCGCGAGCGCTGAAACGCTCGGCATTAAGGCCGACGGGCAGCTGGTGATTGATAAAATGCTTGTAAAAGCGGGCGATACCATCCGCGCAGGCCAGCCGATAGCGGCTCTTGATGTAGACGAGATGACGAAAAACGCAGAAGACCTTAAAGCACAGATCATGGCGCAGCAAATCAGCATCGACACGACGAACAACACGAGCACAGCGCTGTCCATCAAATCGCCAGCTGACGGATGGGTTAAAAACGTTGTGCTCGACGAAGACGACGACATACAATCCGCCATGGATACATACGGCTATGTGACGCTGGTCGCCACAGAAGAGAGGGAGATAATCAGCGCCGCAAACAGCACATTAGCACAGGGGGATACGGTGAAGGTGAAATGCGAAGGCCGCACCTGCGACGGTGTGGTGACCAATGAAAACGGTGCGCTTTATGTCAGCATAGATACGGTTTCCCGCACAGTCGGCGCGGATGCCGTGGTCAGCGATGCAAACGGCAATGAGCTTTTTACAGGCAAGATTGAGCTGGCGGCGTTTGTGCCGGTCACAAGCAGCTACGGTATCATAAATGATGTGAGCTTCTCGGAAAACGATGAGATCGAAGCGGGCGAAACCATCTACAAGGCGTCCCAATATTCTCTGGAAGTCAAGAAAATGTATGATGCCCTTGCGGAGTTACAAGAGCAGTATGAAACGATGGCATCGCATACAAAAGCCGGGCAGATTGTATCTCCTTCGGACGGCGTTGTCAGCTCGGTAACGGCTAGCGACGGAGCCGTCTGTGAAGAAGGCGCGGAACTGATATCGATTCAATCAACGGACAGCTGGCTTGCCTCGGTTTCTGTGGATGAGCTAGACATCGGTACCATTGCCGTTGGGCAAAACGTGGATGTGGCGCTCGACAGCCTGCCGAACGAAGTGTTTGAAGGCACCGTATCTGATATTTCGGATATGGGCACGGCATCCGGCGGTATTACCACATACAACGTGAACGTGTCAGTGAAAGATGACGACCGGTTCAAAATCAATATGACCCTGAACTGCGAGATCAAGGCGCAGGAAGCGACAGGCGCGGTACTGCTGCCTGTTGATGATTTGAGAACATCCGGCAACATGAGCTATGTGATGGTGAAGGTTGACCGAACAGAATCGGAAAAGTCGGCCATTCAGGCGCTGATCAACAGCGGTGATGTTACAGGGCTTGCCGATTACATGGGGGAAGACGCACAAAAGCTCGGTATCAGCGTCTTATCAGACTGGTCTGAGCTGCTTTATTCCGAGGTCCGCGCAGTGCAGACGGGAATAGAAAACGCTTACTACATTGAGATCACGAGCGGCTTGAGCCAAGGTGAGATGGTGCTCCAGCCCGCTGATACGGATGACAGCTCTAATCAGCCCGGATTTATGTTGGGCGGTATGGGCGAGATGCCGGGCCAGATGCCGGGCCAGATGCCGGGCCAGATGCCGGGCCAGATGCCGGGCCAGATGCCGAGCGGCGGCGGATGGGGCGGCGGCCCGGGCAGAAATTAAGGTGACTGATATGACAACCAATAACGACGGGTGGTGGCTGAAGTGGCATTGATTGAAATCAGGGACATGACCAAAATCTATGAGATGGGCAGCGAACAGGTGCATGCGCTCGACGGCGTGAGCCTCAGAATAGATGAACATGAGTTTGTGGCGATCGTCGGGGCATCCGGCAGTGGTAAATCCACATTGATGAATATGATCGGCTGTCTCGATACGCCCACATCGGGGACGTATCTGCTGGACGGTGAAGACATCTCGACATTTTCAGATAAAAGACTTGCCAGAGTGAGAAACCAGAAGATTGGCTTCGTATTCCAGCAGTTCAATCTGCTTAAAAAAATGACCGCCTATGAAAACGTGGAGAGACCCGCCAAATACGCCGGCATCAAGAAGCCGGAGAGGCGGGCCAGGGCGCTCGAAGCAATCGGGAAGGTGGCGTTAAGCGACAGGATGAACCACAAGCCCGCGGCCTTATCGGGCGGGCAGCAGCAGCGCGTGGCCATTGCGCGGGCACTGATCAACAAGCCGCCCGTGATACTCGCTGATGAGCCGACGGGGAACCTCGATTCAAAAAGCAGTAGAGAGATTATGAATATGATGAGAGAGCTGCACGCGGCAGGCAATACCATCATACTGATCACACACGATAACAGCATCGCAGAACAGGCGGACAGGGTGATACAGCTTTTCGATGGGAAGATTGTATCGGATGTGAGGAAAGGAAGCAAGAATGAGAATTCATGAAATTATCATCTCCGCGTGTCAT
>JAEZNC010000097.1 GCA_023441905.1 Bacillota bacterium
AGTTTACATCGCCAAAGGCGATTGTAACCCCTAACTTGTCCCCAATACCCCTACTATTGGCGGAACGCCGGGAAAAACCTGTCGTTTCCGCCCATTTTTTTATGTTCCCCAATACTTCTGCTATCTGCTATATTAATAACCCATATTTTGCATTTGAATCATTTATTTTCTTGATAGCAGAAGGTATGCAATCGCATCGTGTGCTAATGCATTACTGTGGACGGAAAGCTGACGGTTACAGCCATTCCTTCCACTGTCGTCATGAAGGAATATCGCGAAGTGGCGACTTTAAGCTGATGAGAAACTGTTACAGAGTATAGCCGTTGCTTCGCTCCATTAAGTCGTGACTGAATGGTCGAAAAAGTTGCTTTCAATAGCATTGACTCTTGTGACCTTATGAGCAGTGTGACCGCTGACACGGTTTCAGATTGTTATGGTGCGGCCGTGATAATCATAATTGCGAGCCTGTTGATATCAGAGTAAAATTGCATATAATTCTCTCGTCAGTGGAAGAATTTCTGTCCGCTTGGTCACAAGCCGCGCTCACGCTGAATAGGGACGGCAGACTTTTTAAACACTCTGTGGCGCGGCTTGCGCACAGAACCTCGCTCCGACGTGCCATATCATGCGCTTTCCCCTGTATAATGAAAACGCTCAGATGTGGTTTATCACGTCTGAGCGAAGTTATCAGTCAATTGGTATCTCGTGGTGTTAATCCAGACAGTAATTGAAATCGTCGACCTCGGTCATCTTCTCGCGGCGGATATCCGCACCGGCCAATTTGAGCTTGCCCTCAATATGATCGTATCCCCTGTCAATATACTGAACGCCCGTGATCTCAGTTTCGCCGTCGGCCATGAGCCCCGCCACAATCAACGCCGCACCGGCCCGCAAATCCGTCGCGCGCACCGGCGCGCCTGTCAGGCGTTCCACACCCTCCACCACGCACACACGTCCGTCGATCGATACGTTGGCGCCCATACGCCGTATTTCGTTGATATGCTTAAAACGCGATTCGAATATGCTCTCCACAATGATGCTCGCGCCGTCCGCAGTGCTTAAGAGCACGGTCGCGGGCTGCTGCAGATCCGTCGGGAAACCGGGGTATGGCAGCGTCTTGATGTTCACATGCTTGGGCCTTCTGCTGCACGACACACGTATCGTGTCGTCCCCTTCCTCCACCGATACGCCCATCTCGATAAGCTTGGCCGTCAGCGCCTCCATGTGCGTCGGTATCACGTTGGTAATCGTCAAATCACCGCGTGTCGCGGCGGCCGCAATCATCAGTGTGCCGGTCTCTATCTGGTCGGGGATGATCGAATATGAACAGCCGTGAAGCCGGTCCACGCCCGTGATGCGCACGATATCCGTTCCCGCACCTTTGACCCTGGCACCCATGCAATTTAAAAAGTTGGCCACGTCCACCACATGCGGCTCCTTGGCCGCATTGACGATGGTTGTTTTGCCCTTGGCCATCACCGCGGCGAGCATCACATTGATTGTCGCGCCCACGGAAACCACATCAAGATAGATGTCCGTGCCCACAAGGCCGTCAGGAGCCGATGCTTTGAGCATGCCGTATTCGGTTTTCACAATGGCACCGAGCGCCTCCATGCCCTTAATGTGCTGGTCGATAGGCCGAAGGCCGATCGCGCATCCGCCCGGCAGCGCCACCTCGGCTTTGCCGAAGCGCCCGAGCAGCGCGCCCATAAAATAATAAGAAGCACGCATCATTTTCACAGCATTATTATCAATTATATGTTTATTGATGCCGCTTGTATCAATCGAGATTTTTGTTTGATCGAGAGAAGTAGAGGCGCCCATCCAGCAAAGCAGGTGGTCGAGCAGGCGGACGTCGTCGATGTTGGGCAGATTGTCAATCTCGAACTTGCCTTCGCAAAGAATCGTAGCAGGGAGTATGGCGACAGCCGCATTCTTCGCGCCGCTGACACTGATCGTCCCTTGAAGCGGTTTCCCGCCTTTGATCACAAGCTTTTCCTTCATCATGTCAAAGCGCTCAAAAAAAGCGCAATCCTCCATCATGTTGATAATTAACTTAGAAGAGTATAACAGGTTATCCTTTGTGTATCAATACAAAAAAAATGGCGCTGCCTTATGCGTTGTCATCACCGCCCGCACGTGATCCAAAGCGCTGACGCATTTTTCGAACCCATAATGGCTATGCGAATCGAACGATTGATGCTATAATAAACATAATATACTTTTATTTTAGGGAGAGCATTTACGTGTATAAAATTTTAAAGAAAGAGACGCTGAGCGAACAGGTCAAGCTCATGGTTATCGACGCGCCGCTGGTAGCGAGAAAAGCTCAGCCGGGCCAGTTCATCATACTGCGCATCAACGAACAAGGCGAACGCATTCCGCTGACCATTGCGGATTTCGACGCCGATGCGGGTACGGTGACAATTATTTTTCAGGAAGTCGGCAAAACGACGATTCATCTTGGCACTTTAAGCGAAGGGGACAGCCTTCTTGACTTCGTCGGCCCGCTTGGCAAGCCGTCGCATTTCGAGAGCGGCATCAAAAAGGCGGCTGTGATCGGCGGCGGTCTCGGTACCGCCATCGCCTATCCGCAGGCCAAAAAGCTGCATTCGCTCGGTGTCAGCGTCACAAGCATCACCGGCTTTCGCAACAAAGATCTGATCATTCTCGAGAAAGAGATCGGTGCCGTTTCCGATAAGCTGCTTGTGATGACGGACGACGGCAGCAACGGGCACAAGGGCTTTGTGACCGACGCGCTCAAAAGCGAAATTGAGGCGGGCGAAAAGTTTGATCTTGTGATTGCTATCGGACCGCTGATCATGATGAAGTTTGTGTCCAAGCTCACCAAGGAATACGGCATAAAGACAATCATCAGCATGAATCCGATTATGATTGACGGCACGGGCATGTGCGGCGGCTGCCGCGTCACCGTGGGCGGCAAAACTCAGTTTGCGTGCGTCGATGGCCCGGATTTTGACGGCCACGAAGTGGACTTCGATGAAGCGATGCGGCGTCAGAACATGTATAAATCTCAGCAGGAAGATTCCTGCAACCTGTTCAGGGAGGTGGAGTAAATGGCAGCAAAACGCAATATGGAGCCAAAGAAAACACCGATGCCGGAACAGGACCCGAAGGTTCGGGCAGCCAATTTCAGCGAAGTCGCGCTCGGATACACCGAAGAGATGGCGCAGAGTGAAGCCGCGCGCTGCCTCCAGTGCAAAAACCAGCCGTGCGTCGCGGGCTGCCCCGTTAACGTGCAGATACCCGACTTTATCGGCATGATTGCCGAAGGAAAATACGTTGACGCCTATAATAAAATCCGTGAGACCAACGGCCTGCCCGCTATTTGCGGACGCGTCTGCCCGCAGGAAACTCAGTGCGAAGAGCGCTGTGTGCGCGGCATCAAAGGCGAGCCCGTCGGCATCGGCCGGCTCGAACGCTTTGCGGCAGATTACGCCATCAACAAAGGCGTTGAGCCTCAGGTTTGCGGTTTACCCAGCGGCAAGAAAGCCGCCATCATCGGCTCCGGCCCGGCCGGGCTCACCTGCGCGGCGGATCTTGCGAAAAACGGTGTGGATGTCACCGTATTCGAGGCGTTCCATACCTCGGGCGGCGTGCTCGTTTACGGCATCCCGGAATTCCGTCTGCCGAAAGACCTGGTCAAAAAAGAGATCGATGCGCTGGTTTGCATGGGCGTGAAAATTGAGACCAACATGGTGATGGGCCGCGTGCTGACGATAGACGATTTAAAGGCGATGGGCTATGATACGATATTCATCGGCACAGGTGCGGGGCTTCCGAGCTTTATGAACATACCGGGCGAAAGCCTCAACGGCGTTTATTCCGCGAACGAGTTTTTAACACGTATCAACCTGATGAAAGGCTATAAGTTTCCCGAATTTGATACACCCGTGGTGCGGCATAAAAAGGTGGCCGTCATCGGCGGCGGCAACGTTGCGATGGACGCGGCACGCTGCGCTAAGCGCCTCGGTGCAGAGGATGTTTATATCATCTACCGCCGCAGTGAAGCCGAAATGCCCGCAAGAAACGAAGAAATCCATCATGCGAAGGAAGAGGGCATCAACTTCCAGCTGCTCGTCAATCCCACCGAAATACTCGGTACGCAAGACGGCTATGTGCGCGGTATGAAGCTGCAGAAAATGGAGCTCGGCGAACC
>JAEZNC010000144.1 GCA_023441905.1 Bacillota bacterium
ATACATACACCGTGAAATCGGGCGACACGCTTTCAAGGATAGCGGCCAACAACAACGTCACGCTGAAAGATTTGCTTGCGGCCAATCCGGCCATCAAAAACGCCTCTTTGATTTATGTGGGGCAGAAAATCACAATACCCACCACCAAGTTTGTGAACTACACGGTGAAGAGCGGCGACACCTTTTGGGGTATTGCAAGGAAATACGAAATCAGCGTGGACGAGCTTAGAAAAGCAAACCCCCAGATAACAAACATATCCATGATTTATGTGGGACAGATCGTCATGATCCCCGATACGCAGTCGCTTATGAGCCATGAGCAGCAGGTGTTTGAGCTCGTCAACAAGGAGCGCGTAGCGCGCGGGCTGCCTGTTTACAAGCTTAACACGGAGCTGTCGCGCGTGGCGCGCTATAAGAGCCAGGACATGATTGACAAGAAGTATTTTTCGCACACATCGCCCACGTACGGGTCACCGTTTGATATGATGCAAAGCTTCGGCCTCAAGTTCAGCGCGGCGGGAGAAAACATTGCGTACGGGCAGAAAACGGCGGCCGACGTGATGAATTCATGGATGAATTCGGCAGGACACAAGGCAAATATCCTCTCGGAGGCGTATACGAATATTGGTATCGGCGTGGCGAAAACGTCGAGCGGGACATTGTATTGGACGCAGATGTTCATGAATCCATATTAATGGCAAGGACTGATTGATTCAGTCCTTCCTTGTCTTCACAGGTTGAAATAGAAACGCAGTATGGCACCTTGAAGAAAAAAAGAAACCTGTGTGCCCCGGCGGGGCATAGCGTTGTTATTTTTGAACTCCCTCCGTCAAATGCCGGATTGAGATCCGCCATTTGCCACCTCCCTCTTAGAGGGAGGCAGGGGTGATCCGCAATTTATAGCTTCTTCTGGTTTGCGCGATTAGCATTGACCGGATACACGTATTGGTACATTTGAAAAATAGAGACCTGTGTGCCCCGGAGGGGCATAGCTGCCTTATCATGCAAACTCTCTCCTTAAAAAGGCGGAACGACACCGAGGTCGTTCCCTACAGCACTCAGGCAAGCAACACTTTGGTGTGGTGATACCTAGAAAAAAAGAAGAGCCCTGTATGCCCCGGAGGGGCATAGCGTTGTTATTTTTGAACTCCCTCCGTCAAATAGCGGATTGAAATCCGCCATTTGCCACCTCCCTCTTAGAGGGAGGCAGGGGTGATCCGCAATTTATAGCTTCTTCTGGTTTGCGCGATTAGCATTGACCGGATACACGTATTGGTACATTTGAAAAAAGAGACCTGTGTGCCCCGGAGGGGCATAGCTGCCTTATCATGCAAACTCTCTCCTTAAAAAGGCGGAACGACACCGAGGTCGTTCCCTACAACTCTTCGGTATTTGACGCGTTTAGCAGGGAAAAACATCTTTAGGCATCAGCAAAGGAGCAGGCCGCTATCACCTGAGAATTTGCAGTACAAAAGCCCGTCATTCTGAAGCCGCGTGCGGCTGAAGAATCTGAAAAAGCAGGGAGTGACTCTTTCGTCGCTCCCTGCTTTTGGCTTTCGGATTATCGGGTCTGCTGAGCAAGCAACTTATCTGTAGAGCGTGTTCGCGAGCTCAGCGAGCTGGATGAACTGTGCGCGGTAGCCGGCTTCATCCATTCCGCGAGAGGCCTTGGCGCGCTCGATCGCACTGTTAAGGCTGGCGGTGCTTTTGTATTCAGAGTTTTTGAGCACGAGCGCAAACTCCGCCACTGCTGACGCGAACACGAAATCGCTGTCGGGATTATCTGTTACGTTGCCGATGCCCGCCATGGTGGTGAGGAGCTGGCTTTCACTGCTCTCCGGCTGCTTGTAGCGGAACTTGACGTACAGCCAGTCGTTTGCGGGTTTTTGTGTTTCGGGTTTTTTGCCGTCCTGGAACACGAGCGGGTCGATGCTGTTCCACGCTTCGGCGGCATCCACAAGCACGAGCTCGTAGAATGCGGTGACGCAGTGCCCGGCACCCATTTCGCCCGCATCCTTTTTATCGTTGTTGAAATCCTCCGCCGCGAGCAGCCGGTTGTCGTACCCGACGAGGCGGTATTCCCTGACCGCTTGCGGATTGAACTCGACCTGCACCTTCACGTCTTTGGCGACGGTGAAAAGCGTGGAACTCGCTTCGTTCACGAGCACCTTTTTGGCTTCCATCAGCGAATCGATATACGCATAGTTGCCGTTGCCCTTGTCAGCGAGCGTTTCCATGTGATTGTCTTTTGTGTTGCCCGTGCCGAAGCCGAGCACGCTCAGGAAAATGCCGCTGTCGCGCTTGTTTTCAATCAGCGTCTCGAGCTCTCCGTCGGACGACGGCCCCACGTTGAAATCGCCGTCGGTGCAGAGAATCACGCGATTGTTGCCGCCTTCGATGAAGTTTTTCGCGGCCATCGCATACGCAAGCTCTATGCCTTCGCCGCCCGCGGTGGAGCCGCCTGCCGAGAGCCATCCGAGCGCATTGTTGATGGTTGTTTTGTCGTTGCCGGGGCAGCTGTCGAGCACGACGCCCGAGGCGCCCGCATACACCACGATGGACACGCGGTCGCTCGCGGTCAAGCTTTCGGCGAGCATACTCATGGCTGATTTGACGAGCGGCAGTTTATCCGGATCGTCCATGGAACCCGAGACATCGAGCAGAAATACGAGATTGCTTTTTGGCGCTTCGCCTCTGTCGAGCTCGGCTGCTTTGAGCGCCACGCGCGCGAGGTAGTGATTGGCGTTCCACGGGCAATCGCTGATGGTGACGCCGACATTGACGGGGTCGGAACCGTGCGGCGCAGGGTAGTCGTAGGAGAAGTAGTTGATGCATTCTTCCACGCGTACCGCATCGGCGGGCGGCAGCCACCCGTCGTTTAAGTACGACCGGATCTGGCTGTAAGAGGCGGTATCCACATCAATCGAGAAAGTGCTTAATGGGTTTTTGAGCGGGGAATAGAATGCGCTTTCCGTAAAGCTGACGTACTCCTCGGTGCCGCTCGGCGCGCTCTCATAAGGCGCTTCATAAGAGCCGTCGAACGCGAGGGATTCCTCCGCGCAGACCTCGGCCGATTCGGAAGGATACGCCTGCCCGGTATTTGCCGACGCGGAGGGGGATGAGGGGGAGTAGGGTGCTTCGGATGCGGCGGGGGCCGCGCAGCCTGCCAATACGCCGAATGTCATTACCGCTGCTAGCCATATCACAATTGTTTTTTTCATCGTTTTCATGAGGGGGTCCTCCTGTTTTGTTTTTACATTCCAAAGACGAACGGTATTTGGAAGATGTTCCGGCAGAGGGAGATAATACAAGTTTTTGTAACGAAATTAATGGTATTTGAAACAGAATTGTAAAAAAGCGGGCGAAAAATGGTCAGTTTATCACACATGCGCATCTATAGACAAGAAAATGACAGGTATGATAAGATAAAACTCATAAAGAAAGAGCCATGCAATTAGCATTAGGTGACGGAATGAAAAATGAGCTAAATAGAATTCCGATTGAAGATTCATTTGAAACCCAGCGGTCAACGAATAAAACAATAGGGATTATCGTCAGCATCGTATTCTGTGCAGTGGTGTTTTTATTAGGTATAAAGAATCACTGGCCGATTGTGATAACAATATGGTTGTTGGTCATATTCGTGCTGTCTGAGATGATTACTTTTAAGTTAAAGTCGGACGGATCAGCGATTTACAGCAGACTGATAATGGTCGGAACTTTCGTCATTCTTTTCATCATATCTTCTCTTTTGAATATGGTTATCCGGCTGATCGGGCTCGATATTCTGCAATGGACATTTTAGCTGCAGACGAGCCTGAAAGTGAATGCAAAAAAGCGGGCCGGAGCCCGCTTTAATCTAATCTCAATCCTTATTCGCTGATCAGCACAGCCTTGATGCGGCGCACGCCCGCCGAGCTGCTCTGCTCCTTCTGAATCTCAAACCGGCCCAGCTCGCCCGTGTTGCCTGCATGCGGCCCGCCGCAGATTTCCTTGGAGAAATCGCCCGCGGAATACACCTTCACGATGCTGCCGTATTTGCTGTCGAATATGCCGATCGCGCCCTGATCCTTGGCTTCGGCCACGGTCATCTCCTCGCAGACAACCGGCATCTTCTTATCAATCGCTTCATTCACAAGGCGCTGCACCTCTTTGAGCTCATGGTCTTCCACCTTGCGCGAGAACGCAAAGTCGAAACGCAGACGGTCTGCCGTGATGTTGCTTCCGCGCTGCTCCACCTCGGTGCCGAGCACCTGCCGGAGTGCCGCGTGCATCAAATGTGTGGCGGTATGCAGACGTGCGGTCGCTTCGCCCGTATCGGCAAGGCCGCCCTTAAAGCGCTGCTCTGCGCCCGCACCCGAAATTTCCTGGTGCTTCTGGAACGCGGCCTCAAAGCCCTTCTGATCCACCTCAAGGCCGTGCTCATGCGCGAGCTCGAGCGTGAACTCGAGCGGGAATCCGAATGTGTCGTAAAGATGGAACGCGTCCTGCCCCGAAATCACCTTGCCGTCAAGGCGCGCTTCGAGCTTTTCAAACTCCTTTAACCCCTGCGTGATCGTGCGCGAGAATCGCTCCTCCTCGAGGTTAAGCTCGCTGATGATGCGGCTCTGGTTCTGTCCGAGTTCGGGATACACTCCTTTATACTGGTCGATCACGGCCTGAGCAACGTGCTGGAGCGACATGCGCTCAATACCGAGACGCAGCGCATAACGCACGGCGCGGCGTATCAGACGGCGCAGCACATAGCCCTGATCCACATTCGAAGGGGTCACACCCCTTTGGTCGCCCATGATGAACGTGGCGCAGCGCACATGGTCCGCGATAATGCGGAAAGCGCGCGTCGTATCGGGATCATCGTTGTAGTTCTTGCCCGAAAGCTCGGAGATTTTCGCGAGAATGCCGGTGAACGCATCGGTGTCGTACACGCTCTTTTTGCCCTGAAGCGTGGCGATGGTTCGGTCGAGCCCCATGCCCGTGTCCACATTCTTCTGAGAGAGTGGTTCAAACGTGCCGTCCGCCGTCTTGTTGTACTGCATGAACACGTCGTTCCATATCTCCAGATACTTGCCGCACGAGCAGGCCGGGCTGCAGTCGGGCGAGCATGCGGGAGTGCCTGTATCGATGAACATTTCGGTGTCCGGGCCGCACGGGCCGGTCACGCCGGCGGGGCCCCACCAGTTGTGTTTTTTATCGAGGAAATAGATATGGCTCGCTTCCACGCCGAGGCTCATCCAAATCTCGGCGGATTCGGTGTCCTTCGGGGCATCTGCATCGCCCGCAAAGCAGGTGAAGTAGAGCCTGTCCTTATCGATACCAAGCCATTCTTCCGAGGTTAAAAACTCAAAGCTGTAGGCAATCGCTTCTTTTTTGAAATAGTCCCCGAGGGACCAGTTGCCGAGCATTTCAAAGAACGTGCAGTGAGACGCGTCGCCCACCTCGTCGATATCGCCGGTGCGCACACATTTTTGCACATCGGTTAAGCGTTTGCCTTCGGGGTGCTTCGCGCCCAGAAGATACGGCACAAGCGGGTGCATGCCTGCCGTGGTGAACAGCACGGTGGGGTCGTTCTCGGGTATGAGTGACGCGGAGGGAATAATCTTATGGCCCTTCGACGCGAAAAAATCCAAAT
>JAEZNC010000149.1 GCA_023441905.1 Bacillota bacterium
CTCACACTCTCCGAGCAATACCATCACCGGCATGCTAAGTGTTTCTAAACAATCGTTACTCAACCATTTAGGAAAAATAGAGTTCGAGTTCACATTCATAACCGATATCGTGAACTGCTTGATGACACTATCCGGCAGCGGCGACTCCTGTACTCCGCTCCAGCCAATATATCTCTCAACGTTTTCTCTCGTCGGATGAAAGCCCATTCTCATTATTTTGAAAAAGAACGTGTAATGCATCTTTGATAATGTTTGAATAGGGCTGAGCAATATCAGCTTTTCTACACGATCAGAAAAATAATACGCGTAATTAGCTGCATTCCATCCTCCGATTGACAAACCGCACATATAAATATGATTCAGATTAAGCTTTAATAATACATCATTAAGCCAAATAGCACTTTCCCGAGGACTGCTGATTTTTTTCAACAAAATGCTTTTTGACGATTCCGTAATCAAATCTATCGCATAAACGCAATACTCCCGGCTGAGTTCTTTTACGTTCGGATACCAGATCGTTGCCCCGCAGCTTGCTGCATGGAGCAATACAAGGGGCTTTTGATCTTTGTTTCCGCATATTATCACATGGGTTTTCCCATGAGCGGTGTCCACGTATTCTTCAGCATAAGGAAGCGTCCATAATGACAACGTCTCATCATAGGCTTTAAAATAATCTTCCTGACCCTTTTTTGTTCTGAAGTTAAGTCCGGTATCCATTCTTTCTCCTCGTGAACATTTATTTGCCTTAATAACTGTGATGACTTAATATACCACAAATCGTACACAAATTGGCTCTTTTATTAATAATTCTCGCTTATTTACTGTCACCTCATAAATTTTGCTCTACAAAAAAAGCGCCGGTTTCCCAGCGCTTTTGATCATTCTTTTTACTTGCCGGCCATCTGGCGCTCCACCTGTTCGATCATTCTCTTTACCATGTAGCCGCCGACATAGCCCGCTTCCTTGGCGGTCAGATCGCCGTTGTAGCCCTGCTTTAAGTTGACACCCAGTTCATTCGCAATTTCATACTTCATGCTGTCCAGATTTTGATTCTGCCTGTTCCTATTCGACATAAATTGATGTCCTCCATTTCCGTCTCAATCTTCTTCTCTATGAATAGGTGTTACTTCGTTTTTTCCGCCTGCTTAATCATTCTCTTTACCATCTCACCGCCCACCGAGCCGTTCTGCTTGGATGTGAGATCGCCGTTGTAACCCTCTTTCAAACTGACGCCAAGGTCATTTGCCACTTCATACTTCATTTTGTTAAGGGCGCTTTTTGCTTCCGGCACCAACGTTTTGTTTCTTGCCATCGCTTTTCACCTCCTTTATTGCTTTGTATATTTAATTTGCCCAAAAAAAAATAAAGTACGCTGGCAATAAATTAAGCGAAATGAAATTAATTGATCACGGTTTTTTCTAATTTTTGCGAAAATCGCGCGTTTGCAGCCGCAAGCCACTGTGCATAAAGCTCAGCATCTTGTGCTTTGACGCGGTTTGCAAGCTCTCTCGTTTGCGTAAGCAGAGCCATATCCTTGATGAGGTTGGCCATATAAAGATCGGACATGCCGCTTTGCTTGGCACCCAGAAACTGACCGGGCCCGCGAAGCCGCAAATCCTCCTCGGCTATTTTAAAACCGTCGTTCGTTTTGCAAAGTATACTCAAGCGCTCGTTATCGGCCTGCTCCGACATCAAAAAGCAATAGGATGTTTTTTGCCCGCGCCCCACGCGCCCGCGAAGCTGATGCAGCTGCGCAAGGCCAAACCGCTCCGCGTTTTCGATCACCATCACCGTGGCTTCCGGCACATCCACGCCCACCTCGATCACGGTTGTGGAAACAAGAATTAAAAACTCCTTGGCCTTGAAGCGCGCCATAATGTCGTTCTTCTCCTGCGGTTTGAGACGTCCGTGCAGCAGCGCGGCACAGGAAAACCGCTCTTGAATTTCTTTAAAAACCTGTTCGGAAGACCGCACATTGACGGTGTCGCTATCTTCCACGAGCGGGCAGACCACGTACACCTGCGATCCTTTTTTGATTTCGTTTTCGATGAAACCGTACATATCACGCCGCTTGGCTTCGGTGACACAAAACGTTTTGACCGGACGGCGGCCGGGCGGCAGCTCGTCGAGTATCGAGATGTCGGTTTTCCCGTAGAGAATTAAAGCGAGCGTGCGCGGAATCGGCGTGGCCGACATAATCAGCGTATGCGGCGCACGTCCCTTTGTCTCGAGCATCGCGCGCTGGCCGACGCCGAAGCGGTGCTGCTCATCGGTAATCACAAGCCCCAGGTTCGCGAACTGAACGTTGTCATACAGCACCGCGTGTGTACCGATCACGATATCCGTTTGACCGCATGCGATGTTTTCGTAAACCATGCGCCGCTGAGCGGCCGGTGTGCTGCCCGTCAGCAATTCCATGTTGATGCCCACATCACAAAATAGCCGCTGTGCGTTCGCAAAATGCTGAGTCGCAAGCACTTCCGTGGGAGCCATCAGCACGCACTGGCAGCCGTTTTTGATGCAGATGTGCACGGCATAAAACGCGGGCGTGGTTTTGCCGCTGCCCACATCGCCCTGCAGCAGCCTGTTCATCGGCTTTTCTTTTTGCAGATCCTCTTGGATTTCATTCATCACGCGCCGCTGCGCTTTGGTCGGTTCATACCCCAACCGCTCCAAAAATATTTTCAAATCTTGGCCGCGTGCAAGCATCGGCTTCGCTCCGGAGAGCGCAGCGGATTCACGCTGAGACAGCGCGATATTGAAAAGCAGCAGTTCTTCGAATATGAGTCGCCTTTTTGCACACGCAAGCGCATCCTCGTTTTCCGGGAAATGAATATTGTCAATCGAATAGTTGATTTCAGAGAGCTTGTGCTCTGCTCTGAATTCGTTTGTGAAAATGTCGGTGAGCTGTCCGCTCACCGCGCAGAGCCCCGCCTTAACGGCAAGGCGCATGGTTTTTTGCGTGAGGCCTGCTGTGAGCGAATAAACCGGATTGATCCCGATATGTTCGCCGCCCTGCTTCTCCATATGCGGGTTGGTAAACTGAAACCGCTTGCCGACGCGTTTGACGCGGCCTGACACATAAACACAGTCGCCGTCCTTGTACATTTTTCGTATATACGGCTGATTGAAAAAAACAGCCTCAACCCAGCCCGTTTCGTCATGTAACGAAAATTTGGCAAGATTAAGACCGCTTTTGATCCTTCGAAACGACGGCTCTCCGCTGATAACGGCTGTGATGTTATAGACTTCACCGTCTTTTAAATCGCAAATTTTAACGTTTTGCCCCTGCGACTCGTATCCGCGCGGCATATAGTAAATCAGATCGGCGATGGTGATGATGCCAAGCTTTTCAAGAAGCTTGGCTTTCTTTTCGCCGATACCCTTTACCTTTGCCGCGGGGTCGCTCAGCGTCATTATTCCACCGCAAACACAAACGGATAAACAGGCTGTCCGCCGAACTGCAGCTCCACATCAAAATCGTCATATTCGTCGGTGATGATGTCCGCAATCTGTTTCGCAAGCTCTTCAGTGACGCCCTCACCGTAGAAAATTGTGATCACGCTGTCCTCGTCGGTCACCATGTCTTTGAGCAGCGCACGGCAGGTTTCAAACATATCGCCCGTATGGCAGACGATGTCGCCGTCGAGTATGCCGATCAGCTCGCCTTTTTTTATCGTTTGTCCGTTGATTTTCGATTCGCGCACCGCGTTTGTCACCTGGCCTGTTTTTACCGTGGTGATAGCCTTTTTCATGCGTTCCGTATTCTCTTCAAAATCAAGGTCTGGGTTGAAGGCCAGCACACCCGTGATGCCCTGCGGAAAAGAATACGACGGAATCACGTGCACATTTTTGCTCGAAAACTGTGCGGCCTGCTCGGCGGCCAGTATGATATTTTTGTTGTTCGGGAATACGAAGACGTTGTTGGACGGTGCTTTTTCAATCGCCTTGGAAATCGTCTCGGTCGAAGGGTTCATCGTCTGTCCGCCTTCCACGATTTCGTCCACCATAAATTCTTTAAATATATTGACAATGCCCGAACCGGCCGCCACCGTGACAACCGCCATCTCCTTAGTCTGTTTGGGCGCTTCGGGCTCATCATCGTGCTCAAAAAGCTCCGTATGCTGCTCTCTCATGTTGTCGATCTTGATGCGCGACAGTTCTCCGAAACGCAGCGCAAACTGCAGGGCTTTGCCGGGCACATTGGTGTGAACATGTGTTTTAACCAGTTGGAGATCGCCCACCACGAGCACGCAATCGCCGATTTTCATAAGCTTTTCGCGGTAACGGTCGATATCATCCTGTGTGACGGATTCATGAATATTTTTTATGAAAAACTCCGTACAATAGCCGAATTCGATATTTTCTGAGCCGGGCGTATTCGCAAAATCGACAGTCGTCTCCGGTTCGATTTCCAGTGTATCCGTAATGGTCTCGCCGTCCAGCGCCATTTTAAACCCGCGGTATATGACGATAAGACCCTTACCGCCGGCGTCCACAACGCCAGCCTCTTTGAGAACAGGCAGCATTTCCGGCGTTTTGCGCAGCGTATCGGTGCCCTGTTCAATGACTGTATCCATCATTTTGTAGATGTTTTCACCTTTGCCCGCACTGCGCAGCGCGGCTTTGGCCATTTCTTTTGCGACGGTTAGTATCGTGCCTTCCTTGGGCTTCATGACGGCTTTGTATGCCGCATCCACGCCTTCCTGCATGGCTTTCGCAAAATCATTCGGGCCGGCAGTTTCCAAACCCGCAAGGCTCTTGGAAAGGCCCCGAAACAGCTGCGACAGGATAACGCCCGAGTTTCCTCTCGCGCCCTTGAGTGCGCCGAGTGAGAGCGCATCGCCCACCGTACAGATCTTTGATGTATCGGCATTGCGAACTTCCTTCACGGCCGACATCAGTGTGAGCGACATATTGGTTCCCGTATCGCCATCCGGCACGGGAAACACGTTGAGCGCATTGAGCCCTTTTTTGTTTTTGTCAAGCAACGCGGCGGCCGATAATACCATGTCTTTAAACAGCTCGCCGTTTAACCTCTCTTGCATAGCTTATCCCCCTAAACCCTTATGCCATTAACTGTCACGTCGACTTTTTCGACATTCAGGCCCGTGATGGACTCGACCTTGTACTTGACAGTATCAATGACATTTGATGCGACGGCGGATATCGATACGCCGTATTCGACGATGACGTAAAGTTGTATACGAATAGACTCATTTTCTGTCGTGATTTTAACGCCTTTGTTTAAGTTCTCGCCTTTTAGCAGTTCGACAATACCATCCATCGCCTTTTGAGAAGCCATTCCCACGATTCCGTAGCAATCCATAGATGCGAGTCCGGCAAGGTTTGAAATAAATTCGTCGGAATATACGATCTTCCCAAGCGATTTTTGCTGAATTACAGCCATCGAAAAGCCTCCTTGCAGTCATTACCGTTTTTAGACCGGTGAGTTAAATCTATCGCGTTTTATTAAAAGCGTCAAGTCGTTTCAAAAAATTGAAATGAAAATTTAAGAATTCGACTTGCAAAACCGCATCTTCAATGATAAAATATCTTTCGTGCTATTTTCGGGTTAAGAAGAGAGGTGTTAAGCTATGGCAAAGTACTGCGAGGTTTGCAATAAAGGTATCGTTTCGGGTAATACAGTGAGCCATTCCAACAGAAAAGCGAGAAGAACCTGGTCTCCCAACGTTCAGCGTGTCCGCGCAATGGTAGACGGTTCCCCCAAGAGAATGTACGTGTGCACAAGATGCCTGCGCTCCGGCAAGGTTTCCCGCGGATAATCTTAATAGACCTTTATGGGCTGCCTCTGGCAGCTCTTTTACTTTATATGTTTCATGATGTCTGTCTCAAAATAAGCGTCACCACAATGGGCTGGGCTTATTTTGAGACATTTTTTATGTATGCTTTACTTAAAAAGCCTTCGTAAAATACCGCGAAAAATACGCGGCGCTTTGAAACAGTAAATTCTCAACACGTCCACCTCCAGTTATGTGTCACAATATTTTCTTTGCGATGACAAAGCACCCCACAATGATAAGCGTCACTCCCAGCAGCGCCAGCCACATCCAATACGGCATAAAACATATGAGCAATATGACGCCGATACAGATAATGAAAGCCGCGATGATTCTTCGCATAAGACAGTTCGCGCACAACAAGGGACCCACCTCCATGATGATACTGCTTTTATTCCTGCTATATCATACGGCGGGCATTGAAAAAGTGTGACGTTTAGCCTCTGATCTTCACGATAAGCGCGTAACCGCCCGAGATGGACAAATGGGCGGGGCTGTGCAGTATGACGTTGCTGATGCCTCTTGACGCATCCACACCGAGCTTTAGGTCTTCAAGCGGATATTCAAGATTCGTGGCCGTCACGAACAAATCACCCGTGAGCGGTATGATCGAAACAGTCTGTCCGGGGCGGCCCCAAACATCGTGCTCGCCCTCAGCCGCCCACATCTCATTGGTTTTGTCTATCATCCGGCAGCGCGCGCCGGCGCGTGCCGCGCGCACCAGCATAGCCACGTTGCCCATCGCATGGTCAAAACGGCCGCCTGTCGCGCCCAGCATCACAATATCGTCCGCACCGGACTTCAGCGCAAAATCGACAGCCGCTTGCGTATCACTCTCATTTTTTTCTCGCGGCAACTTTACGGCAGCGGCTCCGCTTTCCGCCAGCCGAGCGAGGCTGTTGTCAGCCGCCGTGTCCATGTCTCCGATAACATAGTGAGGCACAATGCCCCACCGGTCCAACAGGTCGGCAGCGCCGTCCACCGCGATCAATAAATCAGCGTCTTTGAGTTGTTTTTTTAAATCGCTTTTTCTCGGCGCCTCACCGCCGGATACGATCACGCATTTCATTTTTCGAGCTTCAAACGGTTGATCATGTCCTTCGGGTCTTCCGCTTTAAAAATCGTATTGCCCGACACAATCACATTC
>JAEZNC010000164.1 GCA_023441905.1 Bacillota bacterium
GTTTGGATGTCAATCTGCTCATGTTTACAAAAATGACGACGGTGTGATCAAAATAGGATTTATGACGGATACAATGACGGTGGAAAGGTGGGCAAGAGACCGGGACATTTTTGTCACAAAAGCGGAAGAACTGGGCGCGACAGTGATCGTTCAGAACGGCTACGAAGACAGTGAACGTCAAAAGCAGATCGGCATGGAAATGATTGATCAGGGCGTGGACGTGCTGGCTGTGGTTGCTTATGATAAGGATACACTTTCCGATCTCGTGAAGTATGCCCAAAGCCAAAATGTCAAGTTCATCGCATACGACAGGCTCATCAAGAATGCCAATGTGGACCTTTATATTTCGTTTAACAATTACTCGGTGGGCCACCTGATGGCGCAGAAGGCCGTTGAGAATGTTCCCAACGGCAATTATCTGATACTCAACGGCCCCGAAACCGACAACAACGTTTTTATGATCAACAGCGCCTGCAACGAGGTTCTGGCGCCGTATATCGATGCCGGGCAAATCAATGTGGTGGGGGAAACGTTCATTGATGCTTGGCGCGATGAAGTGGCCTACGACTATGTGAGCAAAAAGATCAGTGAGGGTGTGCATATCGATGCCATCATTGCGGGAGACGACAGACTCGCCGAAGGTGCCATCAATGCGTTAAGTGAAAACCGGCTGGCCGGAAGTGTTTATGTGACAGGTCAGGATGCGGAACTTGGAGCGTGCCAGCGCATTGTGGAAGAGACGCAGCACATGACGGTATATAAGCCGATCAGCGTGCTTGCGGAAGGAGCGGCCGAGATTGCCGTGAAAATGGCGAAAGGCGAAAGCTTGACTTCGGCGGATACGATCAACGACGGCACATATGATGTCCCGTATATTTTCTATGAACCCACGCCGGTAACGAGTAAGAATATATTCGAAACGATTGTGAAGGGTGGTTTTTATACGATCGAACAGGTTTATCAAAATGTTCCGAAGAGCGAGTGGCCAAATTAATACGGATAAAAAAACGGAATGACTCGCGCCGGAGTGCGCTGGTTTGCGTTCTCTTTGCTTTTATAAGGCGCATAGATAAATTGCAGAGCTGACACTGAGTGGCGCAGTATAGAGCGCCTAACGTTTGTCGGCTTTGTTTTTTGCCGTTTGCATGAGAAGTCAAAGCATGGGCTGGTATGACGTATGGATATTCTGGCAACCAAAAATGCGCTGCGATTAACTCGATGACAGGGCACGGCGGATTTTTCAAGGACGCTAATGTGGGATTAAAAAATCATGGCCGCCGCGATGGAGGCACCGGTGACTGTGATGTCGACGGCGGGAGAAGGCGGCCCCTAGGGCTTGGCAATACTGGCGGCGTATATGATGAACAAACAGGGCGAAACGCTGCCCGATTATCTGGACAGCCGCGTATACCGAGACAGACCGTGGAACCGGATGCGCCTGACATACAAGGATATAAGGTGTATATGAAGCGGTATGAGGCCGGCTTTGATATTGAGCGCAAGGCGGCAGAGGCCGTTCGCCTTTAAGATTGAGTTGATATAAAAGAATTTATATTTGAAAGAAAAGGAGCCGGATCATGTGCCGGGTTATGGCTAGCCGCGAGTGAACAGCGGCAGCAAGCCATTTGCGGGTATCACAATGATCCGAACAAAATATATGTTGGAAGCATTAAAAAAGGACGTGCTCAAGGCGAATCTCGATCTCGTGACATACGGGCTCGTGCTGCTCACATGGGGCAACGTGAGCGCGGTCGACGACGAGACGGGGCTTGTGGTGATCAAGCCAAGCGGCGTGAGCTACGACACGATGACCGCGGACGATATGGTTGTGGTGGATCTTGACGGCAAGCGCGTGGAAGGAACGCTGAATCCGTCGTCCGACACGCCGACGCATGTGGAAATTTACAAAGCCTTTAAGGGCGTGAAGGCTGTGGTGCACACGCATTCGAAATGGGCGACGAGCTGGGCACAGGCAAACAGGGACATACCGGCGCTCGGGACGACGCACGCGGACAATTTCTATGGCAGCATTCCGTGCACGCGACGCATGACGGATGCCGAGATCACGGACGCATACGAAAAAGAGACAGGCACGGTCATCATCGAGACGTTTAATCAGCGCGGTATCGACCCGCTTGAGGTCAGCGCGGTGATTGTGGCGAACCACGGGCCTTTCAGCTGGGGCACATCGTGCGCAAAGGCGGTGGAAAACGCGGTGGTGATGGAGTATGCGGCCGAGATGGCTTACATTGCGACGACTTTGAACCCCGAGGCGGATATCCAGCAAACGCTGCTCGACAAGCATTTTTTAAGAAAGCACGGCAAAAACGCCTATTACGGGCAGAAGTAATTAAAGTCAAGTAACGTCGGGCGATATATCCGGCGTTCACCTGTCTGAAAAATCTTGCTGTCATCCCCTCTGACGACGACCCAATAGGGCGGATTGGGTGTTGTCACCGACAGACGGCCGGGGACAGAGAAAATGACTTAAATTCGGTCATTCGGTCATCTTTCCAGTACCCTCCGGTTCACCCCTTCGTGATAGTCATCTTTGAGAGGCTCATAAGACTTTATCGACATTCTGAACGTCGGACGATGTATCCGGTGTTTTTTGCGTGTCGTGAAAATGTTATATATTGTTCATTCATTGTTAAGTGAAAACAGCTAATATGATTTTGTGCAAAAAATTAATTGGTTACAGGAAGTTTGTGAATGAGACAGGCAGACATATCACAACAAAAAATAATGGTGGTTGATCATATTTCGCAATATGTCAGGCTCATTGAGAGAATCCTGCTGATCAACAGCTATCAGAATATTCTCTCAATAACCGATCCCATGATGGCTGTGACGATATACAAAGAATCTCGGCCGGATCTGCTGCTTATGAATATGGATATGCCCGACTTAGACGGATTTGAAATACTGAGAATGCTTCAGGATGAGCGGCAAGACGAACCTTTGCCCGTGATCATGTTCTCGGAACAAACAGACGTCAGCAAAGCGTTTGAACTCGGTGTACAGGATGTGATTGCCAAGCCGTTTAGTCAAACAGAAGTTGTGGAAAGCGTCAACAGATTTTTCCGGCATCATACGCTTTCGGGCAATTGAACGAAAATACCATAAAAGAGTACCCAGCACATCTCCCGGTCTTGCAGTTTGCCGCGTAATGAGGAGCACAGCGACGGCACTGCGAAGAAGGCACCTGATGTGGTGTCGATTACAGCCCTCGGCACGCAGCTCAAAGTTGTAGAAGCCGTGGGCAGAGGGCCAAAAGATTTTATTGTGAAGCCTTTTAAACAAGACAATGTGGTCAATACATTAAAAAGCCTCATGTAAACAGACAATACAAATTCACCGCTAAGTTTCAAAAGCACATTTCGATTGTATATATAAGCAAAAGCTCGGCGACAAAAACGCCTGCTCTATTGTGCGAAGCGTTAAGATGAAACGCAGCATGTTTTGCCAGGGAATGAGGCGGTTCGGGCAAATCTTTCATTTGTGTGCTTTTCAGAGCGTGAGGCTCACTCGCAGCAAAGTGTAAACAAAAGAGGGATTGCACATACACCAGAGCCGCGGGATGTGACGGCTGTACGATTAACCCGGCGGCACATGTCAAAGCAAACTTTTCTGACAAGGATATATAGAATGAAGATATTAAGAAAGTTACTTAAAACATTCAACATTAAAAAGAGCTTAAAGGCCAAGAGCACATTGTTTATGCTTTTGCTGGGCGTTGTGCCGCTGCTCATCTTCGGCATTATAACCGTTTTATATCTGAACGCTGTTTTCAAAGATCAAGCCGGTAATATTGAACACGATTTCACTGTGGTGATCATCGCATTTGCCGCAACACTGATGATATCTGTGGTGCAGATAGTGGTGTTTCAAGTGAATGCACGAAGAAAAATTTTTCATCCGATCAAGACAATCGTCCAGGCCCTTAGCGATCTTCAGGAGGGAAATATAACAGCGTGGGAACGGCTGGATGTGAAATTCAAAGACGAATTTGGTGAATTGGAAACGCTCTTCAATTCTTTCATCGATACCCGTGAAGACATGACTATGCAAAAAAAGCTTGAACGAAAGCTTAACGAACAAAACACAGAGCTGCAGGAAGCCATGGAAATGCTGAAGAGCACACAGCTGCACATGGTGCAGCAGGAGAGACTGGCGGCAATCGGTCAGCTGGCGGCCGGCGTGGCCCATGAAATTAATAATCCTCTCGGCTATGTGAGCGGCAATGCCGATATGCTGAAGATCTACGTGCAAAGGTACGAAGAAATACTCACCGATATGCGTTGCTTGATGACAGAGCTGCAGCCCGATAACCCATGTTGTGTGTATCTTGATAAAGTATGGGCAGAAAATAAAATTGATATGGTGATTGCGGATATGCCTGATCTGCTCGAGGACATTACCGAAGGGTTGAAGCGCATTTCCGCGATTGTCAACGGTCTTCGCGGGTTTTCCAGAAACAACCTTTTGGAGGGAAAGAGCACCTACGATCTCAATGAAGGGATCAAAACCACGCTGCTTGTTGCCAACAACGAAATCAAGTACAACTGCGATGTGGGACTGGAACTGCAGGATATTCCGCCCGTCTACGCAAACGGCGGGCAGATCAATCAGGTTCTTTTAAATATCATCATTAATGCGTCGCATGCGATTCGGGCAAAGTTTGCGAGAGAAAAAGGATTCATCACCATAAAGACATACATGGAAGACGGGAAAGCCTGCTGCAGCATAGGCGATAATGGCTGCGGGATGACGCAAGAGGTTAAGAACAGAATTTTTGAGCCATTCTTTACAACAAAGCCGGTGGGCCAGGGGACGGGGCTCGGGCTCGGCATTGTTTATGACATCATATGCAAACAGCACGAAGGCAGTATTGATGTGCAGTCAAACGTTGGCGAAGGGACATGTTTTGTCTTTGCGCTGCCTGTGAAATAGTGTGGGAATCATGAAAAAGATACTTGTTGTCGATGACGAAATTGCAATTTTAAACTCTCTGCGCCGTGTTCTTAACAATTTGGGCTATGGCGTTCTTGTCGCAGACAGCGGTGATAAAGCTTTGGCGCTGATGTCGGAACAACAGATCGATCTGGTGATCAGCGACATGAGAATGCCCGGTATGGATGGGTATGAACTGCTGTCTCGGGTAAAAGGCCTGTATCCTAACACGGTCAGAATTATACTCAGCGGCTATGCGGATGAAAAGCTCGTGATGAAAGCGCTGCTTAAAAACATTGCCCGCACCTATTTATTCAAGCCGTGGAACAATCATGAACTGGCCGAGCTGATCGAATATTTGTTTGAGACAGAAAAGCTGCTTCAAAGCAATCTGCTGTCGATGATCAACAATGCGGAAGACCTGCCGACGATCAAATCGAGCTACAGCCACATCCTGTCGTTAATTGATCAGGATGCGGAAATTGCCGTTGTGGCAAAGGCAATTACGGAAGACCAGACAATGGTGGGGAAGATCCTTCACATTGCCAATTCGGCGTTTTACGGCCTGAAGACGGGATCAGTTATGGAGGCGATAAAGTATCTTGGTCTCAAGGCCATCCGCGATATTGTGCTCTCCACACCGATTATGGACTTGTTCAAAATGTCAGGACGTCACGCCGATATTATGGACAGACAGTGGTGCCATGCGTTTTATACGAATAAGGTTCTTGTTTTTCTGTATGAGAAGTTCTATCGTAAAAAGCTGTCGGAAATTGAGGGAAATGCCGGATTGCTGCATAACATCGGGTGTGCTTTTTTAATCAAACATCGGTATGCGGATTATATGGCAATAAGAAAGCGCGCTGCTCAGGAATCGGTATATGACAATGACTTGGAACGTGACATTTTCGGTTTCACCCATTGTGAGGCAGGCGGTTATCTTTTAAGCTGGTGGGATCTGCCATACCCGATTGTGGAATGCGCGCTCTATCATCAAACACCGTTTGATAAGAGGATAATCAACAAAGAGCTTGTGATGTCCGTTCATTTGGCCCAAAAGTATGCATGCGAGTTGATTGCGGAACAAGTAACGGAGAAATTTTTCCCGGAAGTCTTTGAGGCGCTGTCTGTTGACCGGTATAAATTCGATCGTGCCATCAGCGCTCTGAACGAATAGGGCCATGGGGATGCACGCTATAAAAGCCGCCTGTTCTTAATGACGCGAGCCCACAAATAACCCGGCAGGCCAAGCTCACGCCGCAGGCGCCGCTCCAGTTCATCGCTGAAGGCCGAGAGACGGTTCACATCGTCTGCTGTCGGTTCTTTGCGTCCAAAACGCATAAGGATGACAGACGCACAAGCTTCCGCCATTTTGTGTTCGCCGAGCCGTTCATCCATACGCTGCGCAAAGCTTAAAATCGTATCGGAAGGAAGCTGCCGTATGCCGAGGCAAGCGGCCTGAAGAAGGATTTTACGGTAATACGTATCCAGTCTGTCGCTATTGCTTATATTTTTCTGCGTCCTTTTCACACCATAGCCGCTTTTATTAAGCGTGATAAAGCGGCTCAGAACAAACAGCATGGACAAGACCAATAAACCTCCGAGCACAATAAGAAAAATCAGAAGAGCCTGAGGGAAGCCTTCCGATGGTGAGAGCTCCCTGTTAAGATTGGCTGCTGTTTCAGATCCGGGCGTGGGAACGGGCGGCATAAAATTGGATGACTGCTGAGCCATTTCAACAACGGCGTCTTCGTCAAAACTCCAGCTTGTGGCGTCAAAAGGAACCCAGCCAATACCTTGAAAATATATCTCCGTCCACGCATGGGCCATGGCGTTCGTGGCCACATAGGAATCGTCGGCCTTTGCAAGAGGGCTTCTTTTAAGCCCGAACCCAATCACATAACGGGCGGGCAAACCAACACACCGCGACATGACCGTCATTGCGCTTGCGAAATACACGCAATAGCCTTTTTTTTGCTGCAGGAAGGAGGCGACGAAATCGTCACCCTCTTGCGGATTGCCCGGCGTCAGCGTGTAGTCGCAGTGGCCGGAAAGCCAGCTCCTTATCGCAAGAGCCTTCTCATATGGCGTCTGAGAGCCTGAGGTAATATCCATCGATGTGTCATAGACCGATTGAGGAAGCGTATCGGGCAGCAGCAGATATTTGGCCTTAACCGCATTCAGGGCCGGGTCGGGCTCTTGGGCTGTGAGCTTCTCTAGAGCCAGCATGTTTTTATCAAAATCCGGAGCTTCTGTGTTAAAAACAATGGTTTTAAAAGAATAGCTGAATGTTTGCTGAGATTTGAGCGTAAACAGCTCAGACTGGTTGTTAAAAAATATGTCGGCCGTGTCGGGTTTCTCGCTGTTGATTGAGGTCACCTTGCCGGCGCAAAACAACGTTCTTCCTTGCAGAGCGCTGGTGACCTTCAGCTCGGCTGGCATGGTGAGCTTTTCGGCAAGCGCTTGAATCTCCGGGCTGCCGCCCGGCTGGTTTAAACCAAATGCATCCGTCCGCTGCGTGCTTGAGAATAGGCTTTGCAGCCTGTAGCGCTGCCGCGAAAAAGAATCGTACCATCGGGATCCGTCATAGGTATCGAATATCACGCCGGTCAGCCGGACGGGCGTATTCGTTTTAACGCGCAGCGCGATATCGTTATTGACGGTAATATCTCCGCCCAGCCTGTTTTCAAGCGGTGAGAAGCCAGTGAGTGCCATATTGAAAGACCCGTCTGAAGGGGCTTTGTTTGGATTGAACCCGAGATAATCGATGACATCCTGCACGGCGTTGACGAACGGCTTGCACTGCCAGTCCGTGTTGTTTGCCGGGCCTATAATAAAAGCGACGAAAAGCAGAACCGGCATGACGATGATTGCCGAAACAGACAACATGGCGCTGGTGATACCGCTTGTTTCGCGTCTGCTGATTTTGTTGCCCCGCATTTTTGCAAGCGACACAAAAAGCACGAAAAGCAGCATGATCACAATAGGCCACAGCGCGGCAGACTTGCTCAACACAGCCGAAATGAGCATGGCAAGCACAGCGGGCGGGAGGATGTAGAAAAAGAAGAGCTTGCGAAAGAATGCAAATATCAGAATGGCCACCGGCAGCACATAGGCCGCATGCACGATGAACATACTTCCGTTGGCCGAGTAAGGCAGCGTGTCGAGATATCCGCTTGCACACCACTCAAAAAAACCGCCGATATATGAAAGGAGCGCTTCATTCGTTTCAAGCAACGAGGAAATGATGACGACCAACAACACCGCGAAGCCCAGAAAAGACGGCAGCAGCCACCATTTTCGGGAGAACAGCACAATAAGCGCCGTATTTATGAGCATAAAAAGCAGGCATTCTCCCCAGCCGACATCCATGCGAAAAACCGGAAAAAGAAGAACGCAAACGGGCGTGCCGAGCAGCAGAGTGCAAAAGCCATCTGCAAACAGGTCTGCGGTTTTCGAGTTCAGAAATTTCATCGTTCCCTCACAATAGCATGCCGCTGAGTTTTAAAGAGGCATCACTGCCCGGTTCCACGTTCAGCGTCGGTATCGGCGAGCCGTTTCGCTGACCTCCCACCAATATCATTGAAACAGCCGTATGGGCAGAAAAAACACGATGGATCATTTGAGTTGTGTCCGGTGACGGGTTTTGAGTCAATATAAACAATGACTTTGCTGCAGCCGCTTGAGCGCAGGCGGTCTTAATCACATCGGTCAGGGTCGAACCCTGTTCAAAAGGAAGCAGCGCGAGATGACGCCGCAGATCATCGAAGTGAGATATCGCATCGCACATATAGGATTTTGTAACGCCGGTGGCGCTTAGCAGGCTCACGGTCTGGTTCTTTGCCAGGCTGTAAAGCGCGATGCACGCGGCGCACTCGCAAACAGTATCCGCATAAATGAGCGCTTCTTCACCGCTCAGCGCATGAAGGCCCGTATCCACGAGAAGGACGATATGCTCGCGTTCGGGAAACTCGTATTGTTTGACGTAAAGCTCACCCAATTGGGCGGTCTTTTTCCAATTGATATGTTTCATCGTATCGCCGTTCTGATACAGGCGCGCGCCCGCCACGCTGTCTCCGTTCTCGGCGTGCCTTAAATACGTGGCGCGATGCAGCTTTGAATCGTTCACCTGGCTTGGAAGCGAATCCGGAATATCGGCTTTGGGCAGCACGGTAAGTTCGCTCATGCGGTAAAAAGAAAAACGCCGCATGTCGAAAGACATTGTGACAAGGCCGAAAATATCGGTCACTTTGATTTTTGTCATACCGACAGTGTATCGGCCTCTGTAAGGCGTCATCACAGGTATCTCAAATACCTGCCCGGTAAAAGGTGCAAGGCTGAACAGCAGGTTGATATTCTCACGCACCGATACGACGCGGACATAAACCTCGATGAGGGACAACGGCACAGGGCGCTCGTTGACGATTTCAAGATGCAAGGAGGTAAGTTCCCCTTTGACGCGGATTTTATCCGACAGATCCTGTTTATATGAAAAGGAATAAAAGGTCCAGAAATTTAGAATGACCATGGCGATGACAACAAGAAGCTGCGTTAAAAACACAAGGTAATAGATTCGCAGACCTGTATACATTCCAAAGATCAAGCATATGAGCATGATGCCGTAATAAGACCACTTAATGGCTTTCATGATACACCGGGCACTTTGACAGACTGCAGTACGAGGTGCACGAGATCCTCAGCCGAGTCGTTTTCCTGCACCGCCTCGAGACTCAGCACCAGCCGGTGAGCAAGCACGGGCACGGCCACGGCTTGAACATCATCGGGCAGCGTGAAGCTGCGGCCCTGAAGCATGGCGCGGGCCATGGCGGCGTTCATCAGCGCAAGAGATCCGCGCGGGCTGATGCCAAGGGTAATGCGGCTGTGACGGCGTGTGGCTTCGGCAATTGACACGATATAATCCATAATTGCATCCTCGCAGATAATGCCGGCGTGAAAGGCGCGCAGGCGCAGAATATCTTCCGCAGAGGCGACAGGCGCAATGGTATTGAGCGGTTTCTCGCCTTTGTTGCGCCGCAGTATATCAATCTCCTCGCCTTTTTGGGGATAACCGATGGAAAGCTTAAATAAAAACCGGTCGAGCTGCGCTTCGGGCAGCGGGTATGTGCCCACGTGCTCAATGGGGTTTTGTGTGGCCATTACGATAAACGGCTGGGGAACGGGATAGCTGATTCCGTCAATGGTCACCTGAGCTTCCTGCATGACCTCAAGAAGGCTTGATTGTGTTTTGGGGCTTGTACGATTAATTTCGTCCGCCAGCACCACCTGTGCCATAACACCGCCGAACACAACATCACGTTCACCGGTACGCGTATTGAATACAGTATACCCTGTCACATCAGACGGCAGCACATCGGGCGTGAACTGTATACGTCGGTGTGAGCATTTTAATGAGCGGGCGAGCGCAGAGACAAGGGTTGTTTTGCCAAGCCCCGGCACATCCTCAATGAGCACATGACCGCTGCAAATAAGAGCGGCTAAAATCATTTCAATAATATCCTCTTTGCCGACAAAAACTTTCCCAATGTTTTCTTTGACGCGTAAAATCAGATCCAAAGTGGATTTCATATCATTCATAATTGAAAGTCCTCACAAATGCGTTAATTAACAGTAAGAGGCCGAATAACAATATTGTACTATGAATCACAATTTTTATCGAGAGTTTTTTTTAGACTTGGTTATATAAAAAGAGCCGCTGAAAAGCGGCCCATGATTGTTGGGGGCTAACGAGGGTGTCAGGGCCGGGACAAGCCACAACAAATAGACAGCCCTCGTTGTCATTATAGTAGCTCATCTCACTTAACCACCGCTTAACAATCTTTCTCGGATTGACATTAAAAACAAAATTATCAAATTAACAAAATGATAGTGCCGCAGTATATCTTATACTGCGGCACGGAATATAACCATATTATAAAAAATAGTAGAAATCATTTCAAGTATTAATGAATAAAATGTTGAAATCTATCGAAAATTGTCGAAGAAAATGCTGAATCACTGCCTAAAAAGGTCATATAATATTTTTTGCGTCGTCAAAAAAAACGTCAAGAAGGGGGCGGGCAT
>JAEZNC010000220.1 GCA_023441905.1 Bacillota bacterium
GGACCCCACATTAAAACACACATATTCCGGCGGCGTGCATACCAGCAGGCAGGCATAGGTGTACGCCGCTATAAGAAAGGCGGTGCTTGCCAATGATACAGTACAACAAGACGATAGGCGGCATGATTAAAGAGCAAGACAAGTCCGGCGATGGCGTTTGGATTCATCTGTTGAACCCCACGCGGGACGAACTCGCGCAGGTGTGCGGTGAAACAGGCGCTCAGCTCGATCTGCTGCAGGCTGCGCTCGACGAAGAAGAGACGCCGCGTCTCGAAAAAGATGACGATCAGGCTCTGATCCTTGTAGACATTCCCGTGGTGGAGCCCGAGGGCACATCGTTCATGTACAACACGATACCGCTCGGTATCCTGCTCATGGACAAAATGGTGATTACCGTTTGCCTCGAGGAAACCACAATTATCGACGATTTTATGGAGAACCGTGTACGCGGTTTTGACACCTGCAAAAAAACGCGGTTCATTCTTCAGCTTTTGTTCAAATTGAGCACGAAGTTTCTGCAATACCTTCGTCAGATCGACAAAGCAACCACACAGGTGGAGAATGCGCTGCGTAAGAACATGCGCAACAGCGAGCTGATGGGCATGCTTAAGCTCGAAAAATCGCTCGTGTTCTTTTCCACATCATTAAAATCAAACGAGGCCGTGCTCGAAAAACTCTTAAAGCCCGGCATGATCAAGCAGTATCCCGAGGATACCGATTTGCTTGAAGATGTTATTATTGAGAACAAACAGGCGATGGAAATGTCCGCCATATACCGGGATATTTTAACGGGCACGATGAGCGCGTTTGCTTCGATGATTTCCAACAGCCTCAACAACGTCATGAAATTTTTAACGGCGGTCACAATCATCATCGCGGTGCCAACGCTGATTGCGAGCCTGTGGGGCATGAACGTGCCTGTGCCGTTTCAAAATTCGGGATTCGGATTCTGGGCGCTGGCCGGATTTTCGCTTGTGGGCGCGGGGCTGACGATGTACATCCTCTGGCGCAGGAAGATGCTTTAAGGAAAGGAAACCCGGCATATGCCATTGCTCAAATACATCTGCGAAGACTGCAAAAATATTTTTGAAGAGCTCACGACAGCGGATAAAAAGCCGCCCTGCCCCAAATGCGCCTCGCTCAATACCGTGCGGTATTATCAGGGCAAATGCTATTTTGGCGGAAAAGGCGGCGGGTGCAGCGGCGGCAGCTGCAGCGGCTGCAAGGGCTGCGGAAGCTGAGGCTTTATGCACGAAGGACACAGGCAGCGGCTCACAAACCGGTTTTTATGCGAAGGGCTTGAGGGCTTCGAGGAGCACGAAATACTCGAGTTTTTGCTGTTTTATGCGCTGCCGCGCGTGGATACCAACGCGATGGCTCACGAGCTGATCCGCACATTCGGTTCGCTCGCGGCTGTGCTGGAGGCGGACCCGAAGGATGTTGAGCGCGTGGGCGGCATCGGCCCGAAGGCGGCGGCCTTCTTGGCCATGATTCCCGATGTGTTTCGCGCGTATGAGCGCAGCAAGCTCGGCAAAAAGCCGGCGCTCCGCTCGATTGCCGATGCGTGCGGCTTTGCGAGAACGCTGCTGTTTGGCAAGCC
The DNA here is from genome assembly GCA_023441905.1 of Bacillota bacterium. Classification (GTDB taxonomy): domain Bacteria; phylum Bacillota; class Clostridia; order Christensenellales; family SZUA-584; genus SZUA-584. The sequence continues at coordinate 1,601 of JAEZNC010000220.1, forward strand.
GTATGAGCAGTTTTATGTGATTTGGCTCGGCACGCAGAACCGTGTGATCCACTTTGAGCGAATGAGTGAAGGCAGCGCGAACGAATCGCCCGTGTACATCAGCTGCATTGCGGCAAAGGCGCTGCGGCACCATGCCGTGAAGTGCGTGATTGCGCACAATCATCCGGGCGGCAGCGTGATGCCGTCGAAAGCGGATATCGAGACCACGCAAAGCGTGCTCAGCGCGCTGGCACTGCTGGGTATCGAGCTTGTCGATCATATCATCGTCAGTGAAAACGAGGCATTCAGTTTTCAGGCCGATTCTCTGATGGGCAAGTGCGAGCTGGCGGGGAGAGAAGCCTATGCCGCCGAATACGCGAGTGTGCGGCAGCTTAGTGTGCGGCAGCTTTCTGAGACACTTAAAAAGAAATGAATTTGGAGGATACATATGACACTGACATTTACCGTACTGGAAAAGCCGGATATAAACATTGTCGGCAACATCCTTGATATTGAGCAGGAAGCCTTCGGAGACGGCGCACTGAACGAGTATGTGGTGGTGCCGCTGCTGCGCTACGGCAAGGTGTATGCCGCAGTAGACGAGGAAGGCACGGTGGTAGCCTGTGCATATTTTATGGCCGATATGAACAACCCCGATAACGCGTATCTGATGAGCGTGGCGGTGTTGCCGGATTTCAGGGGCCAGAATGTGGGCACGGCATTGCTTGCGTATGCACTTGAGGGTCTTAAGGAATACGGCATCAGCAAAGTGACGCTGACTGTCGATCCCGCAAACTTTACCGCGCTTGCCGTGTACCGTGAAAAACTCGGGTTTACCGTGGTGGACAGCGCTAAGGATGAATACGGGGAAGGCGAAGACCGGTTGATTATGGCCAAAGAAATTTAGAGGGCTTAACAAAAATTCAACGTTGTGTTCACATATTGTTCATAATCATTCTTTATAATCAGCTTCAAGTTAACAAGGCAGTCATTTATAAGGCAGCCAGCAATTTATATATATTGAAAAGAGCGCAGGAACCAATGAATGCGCTCTTTTCATTCCTATCGGAGTAGCAATCCAAACGCGTCCAATGAGAACAACTCCCCCCCGTGGAAATAACACATATTGGCAAGCAAGCCGGTTACGACTACAATTGTAATCAAATGTTACAATATTTGAATATTGAGGTCACTCGATGAAATACACCGGCTTAAAATCGAAGAAAGTGTCAGTCTTGCTGGTTGGCCTAATGCTGATTATTTTGCTTATGGCGGCGTGTCAGCCAACGCCGGAAACGGCACCCGTAGTGAACAAGGGTGACAACCATCTCGAAGAGATCATCGCGGCTTCCGCGCAGACACCGCTGCCCTCGCCCACGGTTGACCCCGCAATAACCAAGGAAGAACAGGATGAGGCCCTCCGGTCAGCGCTGCGTGAAAAGCTCGGTGCTCCGGAAACGTACACGGACAGCTTTGAAAACAAGAACGGCAGAGTCGCCGTGTCGTTTGACGACGCGGCGGTGCTGGTGCCCGCGGTACAGAGCCTGCCTGCGGTTGCACTTAAACCGTGCGTGTTTTCTCAGGATATGGTGAATCGGTACGCGGCCTATTTTCTGAAGGGCGCTCCCGTTTTCACGCAGGAGCATGTCCGCACCAAAGGAGAGATAGAAGCGGAAATCATACGATTAAAACAATCGATACAGGATATCAAAAGCGAAGATAATCTCAACAGAAACATGAAGGATTATATCAAGGAAAGCGAGCAATATTTAAAAGACCTCCAAAAACAATATCAAGATGCGCCTGAAGAGCGCGCAAAGACACCCGCGACGCTGGATTTTCTTGATACGGAGGACGGGGAGAGAATTGAGATTGTGGCGGATCTTGGCAAAGAGGATGTCGCAGATTTTCGTTTTGCTAACACGGATCAAGCCGGCTATTTCTCTTTTTCCAACTGCGGTGTAGGTCATTATTCTGCGTGGGGCGCCCCTGTAACGGACACGCTCCCCACAGGCATGACGATGACACTCAGCGAAGCGACAGCGCTTGCGGCCGGGTGCCTTGACGATTTGGGTGTCGAAAATATGCAGATTGATGCCGTTTATTATGGGCAATACGGAGGTATGGGGCTGAAGTCGGACAGGGAATGCTATCATTTTGAAATGAAACGTCTGTTTTACGGCATTCCGGTGACGAGAATTGATGCCGCGACACCCAACGACGGGGATGATCCGTCGATGGAAGCGCCCAAAGAAGCCGAATATACCGATGTCGTGAGGCCGGAATGGCTGTTTATTCAAGTTGACGATACAGGGATTGTGGATATGCAATGGACAGCACCGTTTGAGGAGGACGAGGTGTTGTCACAGAACGTGACGCTGCTGCCGTTTGACGAGATCGTGCAGAAAGCCAAGGATAACATGTTCTTTCAAGG
>JAEZNC010000268.1 GCA_023441905.1 Bacillota bacterium
GGATCAGCTGCGCTTTGATCGCGGCAGCTTCGGCATCGTTCTTATCGCCCTGTATAATCTCGCAGACGGTGCCGGGGCCGAGGTTATAATAAATCCAGCGCGCATCCGGCACGAGCATGCGCACGCAGCCGTGTGAGGCGCGTTTGCCGAGCTCGTTGTACGATTGGGTATAGCTGCGCGGATTTCTCGATTCGTAAATCAGCGAATGGCAGAATATACTGCGGACGATCTGTCGCCAGTACTGACCGAACACACCATAGGTCTGAAATTTGCCAAAGCGCACCGAGCTGGTGCCCATCTCGAATGTGCCGATAGGCGTGGGCGTTTTGCGCGCGCCCGAGCTCACAATGATATAACGTACGGGAACGGTGTATTCGCCGGTCGCGTCTTTTTTATAGACCGTGGCGAACTGATGATAAACATTGATGACGAGCTTATAGGTATCTCCCGAAGGAAACGGCGGCAGCTCATTTTCGTCGTACACGTCGTTATCGCCGACAAGCTCCTCAAATGCCATCGTGGTGGTGGGTGCAAGCTGCGCGAAGGTGAGCGGCTGCTTTTCCAGAGATAGCGGCTCCGGCTCGGGAGCCTGTGTGGGCTCGGGCTTGGGAGACGGTGTTGCGGGCGGCGCCGCATCGGCGCTTTCGACGGCTGCTGCGGAAGCCTTTGCAGACGGTTCTTCCCCGTTCTGTTTCTGGTTGGCGGAGTTCGCCGCCACATAGATGACAACGGCTGCCGCAATGCAAAGAATGATGATCAATATAATACGAACGGGTTTGCTCACCGGTTACCTCCAAAATGCCATGTGTTATGCCAATATCTAGATTTTATAATAAATCAGAATTCAAGTCAAAGCAAATCGCACACGAAATAAAAAACCCCGGGCTAACAGCCCGGGGAAGTGCAATGGTTAGCTCAGTGCTTGTTTTTTTCTTTGGCAAACTTTCGCGCGTTTTTAATGCCGCCGAAGTCCGAAAACATCTCGGTGATTTTTTCCTTCTCGATCTGCCTCGAATTGAGTCCGTCGTATCGGGCTTCTTTTTTGAGTTTGAAGTAGCTTTCCAGCCGGTCTTCGTCGAGCGAACCGCTCTCCACTGCTGCGCGCACCGCGCACCCCGGCTCGGCCTTGTGTGTGCAGTCACGAAAACGGCACTGCGCCGCAAGCGCATCGATATCCGAAAAGGCTTTCGCCAAATCGGCCGAATCGAGGCCGATCTCCCGCATACCCGGTGTGTCGATCACGACACCGCCCTGAGGCAGCGCAATCAACTCGCGCCTTGTGGTGGTGTGGCGCCCCTTGTCATCATCCTGTCGGATGGCCGCGGTTTTGAGAAGGCTTTCTCCGGCGAGCGCATTGATCAGCGTGGATTTGCCGACGCCCGAGGACCCGATAAAGGCGGCGGTTACGCCTTCTTTCAAATACGTCCGCAGTTTTACCAGCGTTTCCTCCAAAAAGCCGGACGTGACAAGCACGTCCGCGCCGATGGCGACGTCTGAAGCCTCGGCGAGCTTTTCATCTGTATCATCACAGATGTCTGACTTGGTCAGCACCACCACGGGCAGTGCGCAGCTGTTCCACGCGATGGAGAGATAACGTTCGAGCCGACGCAGATTGAAATCGTTGTTGAGCGACGAACAGATGAAGGCGATGTCAATATTCGCCGCAACAATCTGCGTGCCGTTCTTCTGGCCGGCGGCCTTGCGTTCAAATACGCTTTTTCGCGCCAGCACATGCTGAATCTGACCGTGTCCATTTTCGCCGCTTGATCGGTCCAGCATCACAAAATCGCCGACAACGGGGAAAGTGCCAAGATTCCGGCATTTTCCGGACACCTCGGCAAAGAACTCCGCATCCTCAGTGATCACCTTGCAAATATCCCGGCCCTGTGAAATCACTCGGCCGATCGTTTCATCGGGGTATAAAACCGCCTGCGCCGCAAAAAACGGTGTCAGGCCGTAATGTTTAAGTGTTTGCATTTCATATTCCTCCAATATTGCTTGAATACGCTTTGGAGGCATGATAAATCAATTATTGACCACATACCTCCGCATGTGTCACAATCTCCGCCTTGACTGTTTTTATCATAAATGATCTCCTTTCATTGGTTAATCGACGTCATTATATCATATATTATGGAAAAAGGCGCAATACGATTGATAAATCGGTACAGGTTATTGGCAAAACGTACCTCAGACAGTATACTTAACAGCAAGGGGCAAAAAGGGAGGCACATATGAAAAACATCTGCAATATCGTTGAAGGTGAGACCCGCAGAGAAACACCTTTTGAAGAAGACACACGTCTGTGGCAGCTTGCGAAGAACAGGGGATATGACAGCGCCGTTTGCGCGCTGATGAACGGACGTATTGTTTCTCTTGCGGATGCGGTTGAGCAGGAAGCGGAGGTCAGGTTTTTATCGCCGTATGAGAGTGAGCAAGCCTCGCGCGTATTTCTGCGGGGGGCGACATTTGTTCTGTACCGCGCGGTGCGGGAACTGTTTGCCGACCGGAAATTTAAAGTGGAATACATGCTGTGCGGCGGTATTTACTGCGAAATGGAGCCGTTTTACGGGCAGGATATCACCGCGCTGAACCAGCAAATGGCCAAGCTCATCGCGGCGGACGAAGAATTTGTGCTGCATCTGATGCGCGTGGACGAAGCCAAGAAGATTATGCTTGATGAAGGGCTGGCAGACAAGGCGGAGCTGCTCAGCTACCGACCGTTCGACTATTACCGGCTATACGAGTACGACGGGCTGCATAACTATTTTCACGGCATTATGCCCAGGAGCGCGGGATATTTGAAGGACGCCAGGCTTTTCTCATACGGGGAAGGCATGATTTTAAAAATACCGACGCCGTACCATGAGGCGGAGGTATCGATTATTGACCAGCCCAAATACGCGGATGTCTTTAAACAATCTGAGCGGTGGAGCCGGGAACTCTCGGTAACAAATGTGGCCGATATCAACAACATATTCCGGGAAGGCGGCATGGCCGAGTTTATCCGCGTAAACGAAGCGATGCACGTGAGCGCGATTAATGACATTGCGCGGCAGATCATTGAAAGAGAGAGTGTGCGCATTGTGCTGGTGGCCGGGCCTTCATCCTCCGGCAAGACCACGTTTGCATCACGTCTTTCCGTACAGCTGAAGGCGTTCGGCAGGCGCTGCCGCCCGATTTCTGTGGACGATTATTATAAAAACCGGGAAGACATTCCGCTTGACGAGAAGGGAAAGCCCGATTTTGAATGCATTGAGGCGCTTGATACGCAAAAACTCGGCGAAGATCTTGAATTGCTGCTGGCAGGAAAAGAAGCGCAAATGCCCCGATTTGATTTTGTTACGGGCGAACGGCTCCGTGAGTCGGTCCCAATGCGCATTGACGATGATATTTTGGTGATTGAAGGGATTCATGGGCTTAACAATGCACTCACACATACGATTTCAGCGGATAAAAAGTTCAAGATTTTCATCTCACCGCTGACGACGCTCAATATCGACAGCCACAGCGTCGTGACCCCCGAAGACCTGCGCCTGCTGCGGCGGCTTGTGCGTGACAAACGCACACGCGCGTACTCGTTCGCGCAGACGTTTGCTATATGGGACAGCGTGCGGCGCGGCGAGTTTAAATACATACTGCCGTATCAGCATACGGCGGATGTGATGTTCAATTCGGCTTTGTTCTATGAGCCGCTGATGCTTAAAAAGCATGCCTACAGCGATCTTCGGCAGTTTACGCCTGATATGCCGCATTATCCCGAAGCGCTCGATCTGCTTAAATTTTTAAATTATTTTTTAAGCTTCAGCGATCAAGGCATTGTGCCGCAGACGAGCATACTGCGCGAATTTATTGGATAAAGTTAACATATTTTTTATTGATAATGTCGCATCCTCTTGCAGAGAATAAATGCAAAAGGAGGCGTATTTAATGAAGAAACTGTTGATTGCAATCATCGTTGTGGTTTTGTTCAGTTCAGTGTTGGTGGGATGCACCAACAGAAACAACAATACGACAACATCCCCGGGTAATACGGTTAAACCGGTAGCGACAGCGACAGTGAAGCCATCCGCAACAACCAATCCGGCGGCATCGGCAACACCTATACTGACCCCGAACGTGACCGGAACACCGGGCGCATCCATGCAGCCCGGCGGCACAGTCAGTCCTTTGGCAACTGTGAGTCCGTGAGAATGAGAGTAAAAAAAGGGTGCCCTACAGCACCTTTTTTTATTGTCTAAAGAATACCCCCGGTAGTACCGGGGGTTCAAAAGGCTTTAGCTATGGAAAAGAAAACTCCTTTTGATATACTGAAAGCGGTCTAGCGCAGCGATGTCACCGAATGGATGAGACAAAAAGTCAAGCACATACAATGTGAAAGCAATTATCACATCATACTTGCACCAAGTACAGCAGAAAGATACTTTCAATCGGGACAGGTTGATATTGACTTCTCGCCTCATACCTGCACTCTAAAAAAACCATATCAACACGATAATAGACGCTATAGAAGAAATAGACGAAAAATAGTAAAATATGTAGCGACATAGCAGATTATGTGCTAATATCAGACTATGAATCCGTAATTAAACAGTCCATTTGCATTGTCATGTTTATAGCGCACGCTGTTTTTATTAAGCACAATACGAGGAGGAATCATATGTTTTGTCGTCGATGCGGACAGCAATTATCTGAGAACATGAGCTTTTGCCTGAATTGCGGTACACCCGTTTCAGTTCAGGAGAATCCGGCGAAAACAGAGATTATGAGTGGGCCGGGGCAGAAGCAGCCAGAGGCATTTCAGACCAGGGCGCAGATGATGCCGAAGAAAAAACATACGCTGAGAACCGTGTTGATTATTGCGGGATGCGTTCTGGCGGTGTGCGGAGCGCTGGTGCCGGTGCTGATCAATGCAGACTTAAGCAGCCGTTATGAGAAAGCGAATAATCTGCTGGATTCGGGTGAAGCGCAGGAAGCCAAGACAGTATTTGCTGACCTTGGAGGCTATAAAGATGCCAAGGATATGGTGCAGGCTTGCGATTATTCTTCTGCCGAACAGATGATGGACAGCGGCAGTTATGAAGAAGCCAAAGCGGCGTTCTCGGCGCTCGGAAATTATGAAGATGCGGACGAGCAGGCGCAAAAGTGCCAGAATAAGCTCGATTATAACAATGCCGTATCGCTTAAAGACAGCGGAGAGTCCGAACAGGCGAGAGACATTTTTCTGTCGCTCGGCAGCTTTGAAGATGCCGAAGCACAAGCTCAGGAATGCCAAAATCAAATGGATTACGACCATGCAACGACCTATATGAATTCGGCAGATTACGAAGAAGCCAAAGTG
>JAEZNC010000028.1 GCA_023441905.1 Bacillota bacterium
GGCTTGACATGATCAACGACGACGGGAGCCCGCTGACTGTGTTGAAGCGGCAAATTGAGGCCGTGTTCTCACGCTATGCGTCCTGGGCTCATGTTATGAACAGCTTTCCCGCGCAAAGGGTTCACGAGTATACCGATCAGACGTGCATCATGCGTGAAAAGCTGCGTCGTGTCTCCGTCACCGGCTACGCCGAAGCGTTTCGCTCGGTGCTTGAGCCGCTCTCCGCGATTCTCGAAAAAGCCAAAGCAAAGGACGATAAAGCCGTGCGCGATTGGGTGACGCGGCTCGAAACGGCGCTGGGGGAGAGCTATGTGGCGTGCCGGCGCCTCGCTCAGCGGATCGGCCGTTTGCGCCGCCGTATCACAGCGCTTATTGAAGCAACGGATTTTTCGCACCTGTACGATGCTGAAAAAGGCCTTTTTTCCATCGGTTACGACATCCGCGGCGGAACACTCAGCGATTCATATTATGATTTGCTGGCTTCCGAAGCGCGGCAAACGAGCTTCATTGCCATCGCCAAGGGGGACGTTCCCGAAAAACACTGGTTCCGGCTGTCGCGCCCGCTCACCATTGCGGGAGAAAGCCGCGTGCTGCTCTCGTGGAGCGGCACGATGTTTGAATACCTGATGCCGCTCATCATTATGAAAAACTACGACAATACACTGCTTGGGGAAACATACAAGTCGGTGGTGGATATGCAGAAGGATTACGGGGAGCAGCGCCGCGTGCCGTGGGGTGTCTCCGAATCGGGCTATTACGCGTTTGACATCCATATGAACTACCAGTACAAAGCGTTCGGAATCCCGGGACTTGGGCTCAAATCAGGCCTCGTTCGCGAGTCGGTCGTCGCGCCGTATGCCACGGTGCTCGCGCTCAATGTGAACCCACGCGAGGCGCTCGCCAATATGACGCGCCTGCAAAAGATAGGGGCATACGGGCACTTCGGGTTTTTTGAGGCGATTGATTACACGGTGTCGCGGCTGCACAAGGGAAAGAAGCTTTCCGTTGTCAAAAGCTATATGGCGCACCATCAGGGCATGATCCTCTCATCCATCGTCAACTGCCTGCAAGACATGCGCATGCAGACCCTGTTTCACAGCGCCACCTGCGTGAAAGCCACCGAGATGCTGCTTAAGGAAAAGGTGCCGTCGCGCAGTGTGACGCTGAGCCTTGGAGAAAAGCCTGATGAGACGCAAGGCTATGCGGAGGAAATTCATGCGGTGCGCGTCTATAAATCGCTGTCACAATACCCTGAAGCTCACTTCTTATCCAACGGAAGCTACACCGTGATGCTCACACAGTACGGAACGGGGTATTCGATGTGCCGCGGGCGTATGGTGGCCCGCTGGGAGAGCGACGTGCTGCGCCGCGCGCCGGGCATACATATCTATATAAAAAATACCGATACCGGCGCAGTGTGGTCGGCGGCGTTTTTACCCACCTGCCTGCTGGCCGATACCGAACGCGTCTCGTTTGAACCGCACAAGGCGTCTTTTTTCAGGCAGGTTGGCGGTATTGAAACGACACTCGATATCTGTGTATCGCCCGAATGCGATATGGAATTGAGAAGTCTGGAAATAAGGAACAACTCGAAACAGGCTGTGAACCTATCGGTGCTGTGTGTCTATTCACCCGCTTTGGCCCCCGTTAAGGACTTCGAGGCGCATCCGGCATTTGCGGAATTGTTCATTGAAACAGTCGAAGATGCCGAACAGCGAACGCTGTATGCGCACCGGCGCGGCAAGCCGATTGTCAGCGCAATGAAAGCCTGCATCTCGGGAGATATCGCGTTTCTCACCGACCGAACATGCATATTCGGTCGGCGTAATGTGTTCGGCGTCCCGGCGTATTTGGCCGGACACACCTGCGAACACGATATATCCCGTGCGGTGGGTATCAGCACCGCTAAAAACGTGCCCGCTGGCGAAACAGCCACACTGACGTTTGCCGTGGCCATGGCAGACAGCGCGCGCGCCGCAGAGGAATGCCTCAAGGATATCGCGGGCGAGGAAGATGTGAAGCGCGTATTTCATTTGGCGTGGACGCATGCCCAGGTAGAGATGCGTTTCTTAAAGCTCAAGAATATGCAAATCAACCTCTTCGAACAGATTGCGTCGCGCACAGTCATCCATGTGCCGTCCGTCTGCGCGATTGACGAACAGGCGGGCGGGGTGCCGTCGCTCTGGAAATACGGCATTTCGGGCGATCTGCCGATCATTTGTCTGTTTGTCAGCAACTTTGACTTTATCGAAACATTGAAAACGGTTGGCAAAGCGATGGAGTATATGAGTTTAAAGCAGGTTCCCGCAGAGCTTGTGATTCTATACAGCCACTCGGGCGCTTATATTGACCCGCTCCGCGATAAAATCAAGGAAATCGAGATGGCGGCAGGAGGGCGGCCGCTGGGCCGCGTTTACGCGCTTAACACGCAGGAGATGGATAAAGCCGATGTCGCGGCCATCGCGACGGTGGCGTGCCTTGTGCTTTACGATGACATCCCGCTCTCGGAGCAGCTCAAAGTGCCAGCATTAACGCGTCCGTATTGGGTTTTCGAGAAACCATCGGAGGAGCGCACATCCAGCCGTCCCGTGAAGCTGTTAAAGGCGTTTGACAACGGCAGCGGCGGCTTTATCCGCAGCGGCACGGAATACTGCATTGAGGTGCAAGGTGCCCAGCCGCTGCCATGGAGCAATCTGCTCGCGGGGCGTACGCTCGGCAGCTTGGTCAGCGCGGGCGGCGGCGGCTATACGTGGGCCGGAAACGCGCGTATGCTCAGGCTCACGCCCTTCCGCAACGACGCGCTGACAGACGTACCGGGCGAGGGCGTGATTGTGCGCAGTGACCGAACGGGTAAGGCCTTCAGCGTCGCGCCGGATATGTACGCCGAAGGCCGTTACCGCGTGATTCACGGCTTCGGCTATACGGTTTTCGAGCGTTACGGCGGCATTGAAACGCGCATGACGTATTTCGTGGATGCGGATATGCCGGTGAAGGCGGGGCTTTTGAGCCTGACGAATACCACCAAGCGTGAAGAAACGCTGTCGGTTTACTACTATGCCGAGCCGGTGCTCGCCGCCACGGCGTGCGGCGGCATTCGCGCGCGTTACAAGGAGAGCCGCCTCGAAGCGTCGTCGCCGATGGCGTCGGCCGACAAAGCGATGTTTATCGCAATGCCCGGATACGAAGTGCAGTATACAGCGTCGGCACGCGAGTTTTTCGGCGTGCCGGGGCATAACGTTTGGCCTGAAACGCTCAAGGCGAAGGAGCTTTCCGGCAGTGAGGGATGCAGCGCATCGCTGCTTGCGCTGCAGGCGGTGCTCACACTTAAGCCCGGTGAAAACAAGGTGATGCCTATGCTCATGGGCTGGGGTACCGAATCTGTGATCGCGCAGACGCTGGACGCGTACAGCACCGCGCATAAGACGCAGCAAATGCTTGAGGCCACAAAAAGGCATTGGCACGGCCTCGTGAGCCGCATCCGGGTGACCACATCGAACAAATCGTTTGATACGCTTGTCAACGGATGGCTGCTCTATCAAACGTACACGGCGCGGCTCTGGGGGCGCACGGGGTACTACCAGTCAGGCGGGGCCTTCGGTTTTCGAGATCAGCTGCAGGACGTGCTTGCGATACTCTACACCGATCCGTCATCGGCGCGCGCCCATATATTAAAATGCGCACAGCGCCAGTTTATCGAGGGTGATGTGCTGCACTGGTGGCACGAGCCCGCGAGCGGTGTGCGCACATACATCAGCGACGACAAGCTGTTTCTGCCGTTTACCGCATGTGAATACGAGCGCATCACCGGCGATATAGAGGTTTTTGACGAGATACTCCCATACCTTGCGGGCAAGCCGATTCCCGAAGGCCGTCATGATCTCTACGAGACCTTTGAGACCGGCGACACGAATGAAAGCCTGTTTTGGCATTGTGTGCGCGCGATCGATTCGGCGCTGCGCTTCGGCGAGCACGGCTTGCCGCTGATGGGCACCGGAGACTGGAATGACGGCATGGACAAGGTGGGTGCTGGCGGTAAGGGAGAGAGCGTCTGGCTCGGGTTTTTTATTGTAGAAGTGCTGCGTATGTTTTCAGAGCTCTGCCTAAGGCGCGGCGAGACAGCGCTGGCGGAGCGCTATGAAAAAACGCGTCAGGAGCTGATGGCAAACATCGAGCAGCACGCGTGGGACGGGGAATGGTACATGCGCGCATTCTTCGACGACGGCACACCGCTTGGCAGTGCGGCGTCGCCCGAATGCCGTATCGATATCATTTCGCAGGCATGGGCGGTGCTGGCGGGCGCGGTGCGCGCGCGACGCGCGTTCGCTTCGGCGGAGGAGCAGCTGGTGCTGCGCGAGGAAGGCATCATACGGCTGCTGACTCCGGCGTTCGATAAATGGGACAAGAACCCCGGCTACATCAAGCAGTATCTGCCCGGCGTGCGCGAGAACGGCGGCCAGTACACGCACGCGGCGGCCTGGTTTGTGATTGCGGCGTCGAAGCTGCGGCTCAAGGACGACGCGCTGGCGCTGTTTCAGATGCTGAACCCCATCAGCCACACGCGTACGCCCGCGGGTGTATCCAAATACAAAGGGGAGCCGTATGTGATGGCGGCGGATGTGTATGACACCGACAGATACCGCGGACGCGCAGGGTGGACATGGTATACGGGCAGCGCGGGCTGGATGTATCAGGCGGCTGTCGTTTATCTTCTCGGGCTGCGCATCGAGCGCGGCGCGCTGTCCGTTTATCCGTGCGTGCCCGACGACTTTGGCAGCTATACCATTGAATACGAAAAAGACGGCGCACAGTACATTATTACGGTGAACGTCACACCCGGCTATCAGGGCAGCGCATGGCTGTCCATGGATGACGGTGCCCCTGCGAAAAGCCTTCCGCTGGATGCCGGGGAAGGTGTGCACCGAATTGATGCTTGTTGGAAGCCCTGATTAAAGTGTAAATGGGCCGGTTAAAAAATAGTGAGGAATAAACGGCCTTCACGAACCAAAACCACTGCGATAACCGACTTGTCTTTGCTATGGAAAGTCCATCAAACCCCAATTCGCAGTCAGTGCCGCGAGGCTCACTGACAGCGAGTTGAGAGAACGATGATATAAACTGACTGACCATAGCAATAGGTTTCTATCAAATTTTAACGGATGGTTAAGACAAAGTCTTTTAATCTTTGCTTGCTTAATGATATACTTGCCGTATGAATAATGAATTTTTACCGATGTCTCTCGCTGAGACAGACGGACAGCCATTCGATTTTATTGTGGTGACCCCGGACGCTTATGTGGACCATCCGTCGTTTGCAGCCGCCATCATCGGGCGCTTCGTGCAAAGTCTCGGGTTCAGGGTGGGCATCATCGCCCAGCCCGACTGGCGCAGCGACGCCGATTTTATTAAGCTCGGCACCCCGCGCTTTGCGTTTTTATTAAGCGGCGGCAACATGGACGGCATCGTCAACATGTACACATCAGCCAAGCGGCTGCGCAGTGAAGACGCGTACTCGCCGGGCGGCAAGACGGGGCTGCGTCCGCCGCGCCCGACCATCGCGTACACCGCGCGCTTAAAGCAGTCTCATAAGGAGACGCCCGTCATCATCGGCGGCGTGGAAGCCACGCAAAGGCGTTTCGCGCATTACGATTATTATGAGGACAAGGTGCGCCGCTCGTATCTTGTCGACTCAAAAGCGGACATGCTCGTGTTCGGCATGGGAGAACGCCCGCTTAAGGACATATGCACGCGTCTCGCGGGCGGTGAACACATCGCGGATCTGATAGGCATACGCGGCACGTGCGTGTTGCGTCCTTCTCTGGAGGGCATCGGAGAGTCTGTTGTGCTGCCGCCGTTTGAACGCGTGGAAGCGGACAAGAAAGCGTTTGCCGACGCTTTTAAGCTGATCTATAAGAACGGCTTTCCGAAGGGCAAAACGCTTGTGCAGGCGCATGGAGACCGGTTTGTGATCCAGTTTCCGCCCTCACTGCCGCTTTCCACGCCCGATATGGACGCCATTTACGGCCTGCCGTTCCAAAAACGCGCGCATCCGTCGTATACCGAGCCGATTCCGGCGCTCGCCGAAGTTCAGTTCGGCATCACGGCGCTGCGCGGCTGCCCCGGCATGTGCGCATTCTGCTCGATATCCGCGCATCAGGGCAAAACCATACAAAAACGCTCCAAAAAATCCATCGTGGAGGAAACGAAACGCATCGCGCAGATGCGCGAGTTCAAGGGCAACATTTCGGATGTTGGCGGCCCCACGGCCAACTTTTACGACGCGATATGCACGGCAAGGAACTCCCAGAGCTGTACGCGCACATGCCTCTCGCCCAACGTTTGTCCCTATTTGAAGGTCAGCCATAAGGGCATCACCGAGGTGCTCGAGGCGGTGGAAAGCGTGCCGGGCGTGAAGCGTGTGTTTATTCGAAGCGGCCTGCGCTACGATTACATCATGGCGGATCGGGACAACCGGTTCTTCGACCGTCTCGTGAGAAAGCATATCAGCGGCCAGCTCAAGGTGGCACCCGAGCACGTTTGTCCCGAGGTGCTGGCGCTGATGAACAAGCCGCATTACGGCACATACGAGCGCTTTGCGAAGCGCTTCGAAGGCGCTACCAAGCGCGCGGGCAAACCGCAGTTTCTGCTGCCATACTACATTTCGTCGCACCCGGGCAGCACGCTTGCCGATGCGATTGAGCTTGCGGTGACGCTCAAAAAGCAGGGGTTCGTGCCGGATCAGGTGCAGGATTTTTATCCGACACCCGGCACACTTTCCACATGCATGTATTATACGGGGATCAATCCGCTGACCGGAAAAAGCGTTTATGTGGCCCGCACACCGAAGGAAAAAGCGATGCAGCGCGCGCTGCTCGCGTTTCACAATAAGAAAAACTGGCCGCTGATACGCGAGGCGCTCATAGAAGCGGGCAGGGAAGATTTGATTGAGCACGGTAAGGACGGCCTTGTTCCGCCCGAGGCACCGAAGCAGGGCGGGGGGAAGCCGCGTAGACCGGTGGTCCCGGGTCAATCCGAATGGCAGAAGGAATCGAACAGACCCAAAAAACAAACGAAACCGTACAGTTCCGGAAATCAGTCGGACGCCGATAGGCCGAGAAAGTCGGCGGATGCGGGTAGACCGGAAAAACGGTCGGACTGGCCGAAAAAGCAGTTTGATGCGGGTAAGCCTGAAAAACGGTCGGACTGGCCGAAAAAGCAGTTTGATGCGGGGAAGCCGAATCGACAATCAGGATCGGCCAGATCGAGCAGACAGACAGCTGCCGATAGGCCGAACAGACAATCGGATGCCGATAGGCTGGGAAAGTCGGCGGATGCGGGCAGACCGGAAAAACAATCTGACTGGCCCAAAAAGCAGTCAGACGGCAAACCGAGAAGACAGTCAGACGCAGACGGATCAAGAAAACAGTCTGAGTGGCCGAAAAAGCAGTTTGATGGCAACCGTTCAAACAGGCAGACGAACGCCGAAAAACCAACCAAACAATCGAATACAGATCGCCCGAACAGGCAGACGGGCGGATCGAGCAGACAGAATAAAAGTAATAAATAAAATTACAGCGGCACTGCGCCGCTGTTTTTATGTCACGCATTGATTCATTTCACGCTATCGGGATCGGCTTTTTTATTGTTACGCCCAATCGCGCAGGAATATCATAATTTTTCTTGTGTGAATAATTGAGCAGCGTGATGTTTCCGATATTGTTTACGGCGTATTCAACCTCATCATACCCGACAGGATAATGGGGCCCCAAATACGGCTCTATGCCGATCTTGACTGTGTACCCACGGTCATTCTTTGTCAAGCTGATTATTTGACTCACATAATAGGTGACGCTCGGGTTGTCGGATAAGTAATCAGAATAAAAGTCATCGGATGCTTTCTGAAGCTCCGGCGTCAATAAGGTCAATATGAAATCCCGCAGCCTGATTGACTGATTGAGAAAAGCCGCACAGATCACGGCGCATAAAG
>JAEZNC010000042.1 GCA_023441905.1 Bacillota bacterium
TTATCGGGGATTCCACATTTTTTGCGTCGGGTCTTACGGGCATCGTGAACGCCGTGTACAACAAGAGCGACATGATACTGATTGTGCTCGATAATTCGACCACGGCCATGACGGGCCAGCAGCCTCACCCGGGCACGGGCGAAACGATGATGGGTGAAGTCTCCGAAAACGTCAGCATCGAACAGGTGCTGCGCGGCATCGGTCTTGATTTTGTGGAACAGGCCGACCCCTTAAACCATAAATCTGCCGTGGACGCGGTGAAACGCGCGATCGACGGGAAGGGTGTGCGCGCGGTGATATTCGCATCGCCGTGCATCGCGAAAAAAGAAAGGTCACCGTTACGGCGGATTAATGTGCAGACCTGCAACGGCTGCAAAACGTGCATCAAGCAGCTTGGCTGCCCCGCGATATCAGAGGAAAACGGCGCTGTTTCAATAGAACCGTCACTATGCTACGGCTGTAATCTGTGTGCACAGATTTGCCCCAAGGTGGCGATTGCGGAGGTGAACGGCGATGAATAAGAACTGCTTGATATGCGGCGTGGGCGGACAGGGCGTCGTGCTCGCGTCGCGGCTGATCGCGGCCGCCGCGATGGAACAGGCCTTTTCGTGCGGACTGCCGAGACGATCGGCATGGAGCAAAGAGGCGGCAGCGTGGTGAGCCATGTACGCTGGGGCGTGGATATCCATTCACCGCTGATTCCGTTCGGCGGGGCTGATCTGATTCTTGCGCTCGAGCCCGCCGAAGCGGTGCGTTCGCTGCATTATCTCAAAGACGGCGGTGCGGTGGTGACGAGTACCAAGGCGATCAGGCCCGTTACGGCTTCTCTATCCGGCGGATACGACGGCGGCAGCATGCTCGATTATTTGAAAACTCATATCGATAAGCTTTATATCGTGGACACGGATGCCATATGCAAGGCGGCAGGCTCGCACAAAGCGGCGAACATTGCGCTGCTCGGCGCGGCGGCTGGGAGCGGCGCTTTGAGCTTTTCTCTCGGGCAGATCGAGACGGTCATCCGCGCGCAGACGCGTGAAAAATTTTTCGACACCAATCAAAAAGCCCTGCATCTCGGCGCGGCGGCTGTGAATGGGGGGAAATAAAATATGAAGATGACGCAAACGCAGTTTGAGCTGATCAAAGCGAAGCTTCAAAAGCTTCAGTCGATTCCGTGCTTCTATCAGACAAAGCTCGAAGGGATTGACGTGGCAGCGATTCAGTCTCAGGAGGATTTTGAAAAGCTGCCGTTTACTTGGAAGGGCGATCTGCGGGATGCGTACCCGCTCGGGCTGCAGTCAGTGCCCGATGAGGAGGTTGTTCGCATTCATTCGTCTTCCGGCACCACCGGCACGCCCGTGATCATTCCTTACACGCGGCAGGACGTAGAGGATTGGGCGATCATGTTTGAACGCTGCTACCGCATGGCGGGCCTGACGCCGCTTGACCGCGTGCATATCACGCCCGGCTACGGCCTCTGGACGGCGGGCATCGGCTTTCAGAACGGCGCGGAGCGGCTCGGTGCGATGGTGATACCGATGGGCCCGGGCAACACGGACAAACAGCTGCAGATGATGATGGATTTGCAATCCACCGTGCTTTGCGCGACGTCCTCATATGCGCTGCTGCTTGCCGAGGAGATCGCGAAGCGCGGCATCGGCGACAAGATACACTTGAAAAAAGGTGTGATCGGCTCGGAGCGCTGGGGCGAAAAGATGCGCAAACGCATTGCGAATGAGCTCGGCGTGAGCCTCTATGATATTTACGGGCTGACCGAGGTTTACGGCCCCGGCATCGGCATCAGCTGCGACCATGAATGCGGCATGCATTATTGGGACGACTATATTTATTGCGAGATTGTGGACCCCAAAACCGGCGAGGTGCTGCCGGACGGCGAAATCGGTGAGCTCGTGATCACCACGCTTAAGAAAGAGGGTGCGCCGCTGATTCGTTACCGCACGCACGATTTAACGCGCATACTGCCGGGCGAATGCGCCTGCGGCTCACCGTTCCCGCGTATCGATACGCTGATCGGGCGGACGGACGACATGGTGAAGGTGAAGGGGGTCAACATTTTCCCGAGCCAGATTGAGGAGGCGCTGCAGAGCATCGCTTGTTGCTCATGCGAGTATCAGTTTATGATTGACCACATGAACGGGCGCGACGAATGCCGGCTGTTTGTGGAGCTCAATTCCGGGTTCACGAAAAAGGAAGCGATGGCGGAAATCCAGCAGGTGTTCAAGAGCAAAATCGGCATCACGGTGATTGCCGTGCCTGTGGAGATCGGCGAGCTGCCGCGCAGCGAGAAGAAGACGAAGCGGATATTTGATAACCGGTATTAAACCAAGGCGTGATTAAACTTTAAGGATCTTCTGCAGGGTATGCTGGAGATCCTTTTGTGTATAAGTCCCAGTTTCTTTACAATTTTAACAGACTGATTATGGTAGAATACGTTTAATGCAAGAAAATTATACCGACATGCTACCTGTGTCCACTTCAAGTGATTATATACATCCCAAATATGTGACAAGAGGGTGAAGTAAGCAATGAAAATGAGAAAAATGACTGTGCTTTTTGCTGCAATTATGAGCGTGATGCTGCTTGTCTCGTGTACGACGGCTGCTGTTCCGGTCATGTCTGCCAAGAGTACCGAACCGGCACAAACAGCTGTACAAACCGAAAAAACAGCTGCACCAAGTGCCTCACCTACTCAGACGAACGATTCAAGCC
>JAEZNC010000055.1 GCA_023441905.1 Bacillota bacterium
CAATGGGTTTTTCGCTTCGTTCCCTCACAATGAACGAAGCGATTCTGGCTGCCCATCTTTCCTCACCGTAATCCCGAAGTATTCGTTCAAGGTCCTGCTGCGAATAGCTGTTAACCACATCCGCGGCACATGCCGAGTCTTCTCTGTTCATGCGCATATCAAGCCTTGAATCTAAATGATATGAAAACCCCCTGTTACATTGGTCCAGCTGGAACGATGAGACGCCGAGGTCCAGCACCGCTCCGTCTATTCCATTTATATCAAGCATACTGAGTATGTCTCTGATATTCCGAAAATCATCGTGGACGAACACCGTTTCGTCCTCAAACTGTTTGAGCCGCTCCTTGGCCTGTTCCAGCGCGTAGGTATCTTTGTCGATACCGATGAGCCGGCCGCCCGGTGTAAGCCGTTTGAGAATCTCGAGCGAATGGCCGCCGCCGCCCAGCGTCCCGTCTACAACCGTCATGCCGGGGCGAAGATTCAGCGCGTCCACCGTTTCGTTAAGCAGTACGCTCGTGTGGGCCATGCCTTATACCCCGTATTCCGCAAGTCCTGCAATCGCATCGCTTCCGGCCACTTCGAGCATGTATGCATCCCACTTCTCTTTGCCCCATATCTCAGCACGGTTGGATGCCCCGATCATCACGACTTCCTTATCGATTCCTGCCTCGTCGCGAAGCTGCTGCGGGATGAGGATGCGGCCTTGCTTATCCGGCTCACACTTGCTTGCGCCCGAGAAGATCATACGCACATAGCACTGAGCCTTGGCATCCGATTGCGGAATGGCATTCAGCTTAGCCGCAAACTTATCCCATTCTTCTTCCGAAAAGGCGCTTAAGCAGTTTTGATTGAGACGAGTGATGTAAAAAGGTTCGCCAAGTTCGACTCTGAGCTTTGCAGGCACTGCGAGCCGGCCTTTTTCGTCGACGCTATGGAAAAAACGTCCGATCAGCGATCCTTGCACTGTCTCTCCTCCGGCAGCCTTATGCCTCGTCAGACATTTTTGCCGCCCCCAACGGGGTTATAGGGTGTGGCTTCTACTCTTCACCACTTCATGATGTTTTATCACCATTCTTACCCACTTCTCCCCACTTGATTATGACTATTCGGTATCAAAGCCGTAAATCCTTCTTAAAAGTGAATATAATTTCAACTAAATTTTTATATTTGTAGACGCCGGCCAGGACTTATACAACATGTGGTAGAGAATGTATGTTTGCGCGAATGCGCGTTTGCATATGCGGCAAAATAACAGGTATAATGCCGAAACTTGACGGCATTGTATTAAAGCTTGCAGTCTTAACGCCGCGCGTATAGAATTGGTAATAGGAGGATGAACGATGAAAAAGTTTGGCTTTTTAAAATCCGAAGAACCACTGGATATTGACGCATCCGTCCCTGACGACTCGGAAAGCAGGGCATCTTTAAGCAGAAACAAAAGGCTGGTTATCGGCATCGCGGCTGCCGTGCTGGTGCTGGCGCTGGGTTTTTTTCTGCCCGCGCTGCTGGATGCCGTCGCCCCTCCCGTCGAAACACAGACTCCAGCCGCTTCACAGCAGCCGCAAGCGTCCGCTCTGCCCACCGGTAATTCGGAACTGGCTGTGACCGCTTATGCCGAGGAATGGAAAGAAACATCACTGCAGCCGGGCGTGGCGATACAGCTCAATGCCTACACTCCCGCGCAAAGCAGCGTACCGGGTCTGCCGTTCATCATTACCGCTGGCGAGGGTTTGGGCAAGGACAGCATACGTATAGATGTGGACGCGGGCAGCCTCATTACGTGGGTGCCGCCCGATTATACCGTGAAGCAGCGCGGCAGAACGTACGTGCTGTCGTCCGGCGACACGATTTACTGGTCTCCGCTTGATGATTTGAGCGAACCAATCTCTCAATGCACCATGACTGTGACCGCTTACGACAGCAAGAATCAGGCGCATGCCGTGACTATTGCCATCAGTCAGACGAAGGATTTTAATTACACGGCTGAGATAATAAAATAAGCGGACTGAAAGCCCATATATCGGCGATAGGCCGTGGGATTCCTCTTCCGCTTACGCTCCATCGGAATGACATCAGTTACTTTATTTGAAACGCTGAAACGGAGGTTCATACCTCCGTTTTTTGATTTCGATTAACCGTGTTTTAAGGCTTCCCCTATGAGGGGAAGCTGTCGCAGCA
Source organism: Bacillota bacterium (assembly GCA_023441905.1). Lineage (GTDB taxonomy): Bacteria > Bacillota > Clostridia > Christensenellales > SZUA-584 > SZUA-584. Next base: position 2,179 of record JAEZNC010000055.1, read on the forward strand.
AGGCGACTGATGAGGTGTTGTACGGTCACGAAAATGCTTGTAGGGAACGACCCCCGCCTGTGCCCAGAATGGGTATGTCGTTCCTTCGCAAGATGCAAGCCACATGCATTCACGAATCCGTAGGGAACGGTCTTGACCGTTCCTTGTTTGACAGCGTATAACGACGTGTCGAAGCCGTGCCCTGTCATTTTAAGCGAGCGACAGCGAGTCGACATCGAAGCGGACTGAAATCCCATGTGACAGCGATAAGCCATGGGATTCCTCTTGCGCTCACGCGACATCGGAATGACATTTTGTTGATTGATGCAGCGCCTAGCTTTTCCTATAGAATAAGACTGGCTGTCGCCGCAAGGCGACTGATGAGGTGTTCATATGCACATCTTCTGCTCGACACCTCATCCGGCGGTCGCGCCACCTTCTCCTCGAAGGAGAAGGCTTTTTTATATCCGGCAAAACATGTGAAAATAAAAAGGAGACCAAGCAGTCTCCTCAATATGTCGAAAAACGTCTTTTGCAATCTCTCCAAATGGGGATAGATCGGGCGCTGTCGCCGAAAGGCGACTGATAAATCATTTGTTTTTAAACCTCGGGCTCAGGTTCACATAAAGCAGCCCGCCGAACATAATCACAAAGAACAGCACCCACGACGCCGGCATAATGATAATGGCTGCGATATTGAGGCCAATAAAAAGGCCGCCGATCAGCAGAACAATGCCCGCCGCTATCAGCATCATCCCCACAAAACGCGTCAGCGCCCGTTCGTTCACCTTTGCTTTTTTTTCAGGCGAAGATGTGTTATAGCCTGCGATGAGCCCGCTCAGATTAAAAACGCGAATGAGTATGCCAAACACGAGCAGCAACCCTCCCGCAAAAACATTCGAAACCCACATGATTAATCTCCCTTCTGCAAGAAAACCGCCCCGAAAGCAAGGCGGTTTAATGTCTTTTTATGCGAAATGCTAAAGTTTTATGAAACCACGTCGCCCTTGTAACTGATCAGTGACGCATTGTGAACGCCAGGGATTGCCGAGAACGAATCGATCATGCCCGCTTCGCTTTCTCTCAAGTTCATCTCGATGGTCAGCTCAATCGTACCCTCCGACACGATCTTGGATTTCAGCTTGCCGGAAGGCAGCTTGCGCAGCACAGCCTGTACCTCTTTTTTGCACGCCTCGTCAAACCGGAGCACGAGCATGAACGGCAGGTTATTCTTGGTCTTAAACAGGTTCCAGACCAGCAGCAGCACGCCGATTGCTGCAGACGCTACCAATGCAACTGTATACAGCCGTGCGCCAAGTCCTATGCCGCAGGCGATAGCCCAGAACATAAACACAGTATCAATCGCGTCTTTCACCGCCGTCCTGAAACGAACGATGGACAGCGCACCAACCATGCCGAGAGCAAGATAGAAGTTCGTCGAAATCGGCATGATAACCATCGCGGTGACCATGGTGAGCATGATCAGCGAGGTGCCAAAGCTTTTTACAAATATAACGCCTGAAAAGGTCAACCGATATATTAAATACACAAATACACCGAGTACAAACGCAAGACCCAGCGTCACCAGCACATCAATAAGCGTCAGGTCACTTGTCAATTGAAAATTGTCTAGTACACTTTGTTTAACAGCATCCGCAGCACTCATTTAATTATATCCTCCTAGTCAAACTTTCTGCATAATACATATTTTGATATGGCGCTTCTCTGCGCCGCGTTCACATTGCTGAGTATCATCTTGATATATTCGGGCAGATAGCGGTCGAACTTGACCTCGAGCACCATCATGCCTTCATCGAGCATCGGCATCGTCGGCGTCAAGGGATTAAACACATCCCTGATCCACAGCCCGCCCTTCAAATCCTTGTCAAACGTGATGCGGACGTTTTCAAGCGGCGATACAAACGCTTCGCGCCAGTAGTCCACAATCACACGCGGTTTCAAATCGTTGTTTCTCATCTGAATATAGATTTCATTCGCCAGCGGCTCCGGACGCCCCTCGAGCACGCTGAAATCTCCCGCGATCAGGCTGTCGCTTTCATCGCGCGTGAGGCCGATGCTGACCTTGGATATGTATTGCCCCTGCTTGATCTTCTTTTCAAACCGGATCACGCTGTCGCTGTAATTGTAAAAGCGGATTCTGTATTTGCACCTGTCGTCCACACCCGCAATTTTTTCCTTCACCGCTGTTTCATACACATCATCAAAATAGACACTGCGGATATGGTAATGCCCGTCATCGTTCGCGTTGCGGTCGACGGCCAGCAGCGCCTTCATCGTGTTGCGGAGCAGCACATAATCGTGATAGTTGATATAAAACTTAAGTTCATGCCGGAAATTCAGTTTGCCGTTCGGTGCCGTTTCCTGCAGGTAATCGGCGTCGTTCAGATCGGTGCGTGATACAGGCGCCGCCGGGCTAAATTGACGCTCGGTAAACCGCGGCTGAGGCGCTCTTTCGGGCTCAGTAAACTGCAGGCTCTCACGCTGCGGCGACGGTTTGCTCCTCTTTGTCACCTGCGCCGTTGCTTTCGGTTTGGGCTTTTGCACCGGTGTGTCTTCGCCAAAAACGCTGAGCTCGGCTTGCGGCTGCTGCCGCGCGCTATGATACCGGCTGGCCAGCGCCGCGCCGCGTTTATCAGCCTTTTTTGTTTTGGATGCAGCGGAAAAAACGCTGAGCTCGGAGGCCTTGGGCGCTTGTCGCCTTCCCTGCGAGGCACCCCGTGTCAGGCTGCTGTTTCGGCTGAAATCCTGTGACGACAAAGGCTGTATGTCCTTACGTTTGGCGATCGGCGTTTGTTTTTTCAGTTTTCTGAAGATGTCTTCATCCCGTGCCATAGTCCCTTATCCTTTGAATCCAGACACCCGCTTTGTGCGGATGAATCGAATGATATATGTCTTTTCGCATGGGGCGTGACTGTCATCGCCCGTACATTATTTAGGCTTGTGAAATAATCTCGAATGATTGTATCACGCTCATTGTCAAAAGACAACACTTTTAGACTTGGTTTTCCATTATAAACCAACAGACGGTTTATTAGAACTACCTCTTTCTTAACCGAAAAGGCTGCTCATCTGCTCGTCCGAGAGGTTAAAGCCGCTCTTCATCTGCTCATCGGAGAAATCGAAATAGCCGCGCAGCGTTGACCCCGAAAGGCCGAATTCGCTTTTGAGTTGCTTAAGCATTTCATACGGGCGCTGCTTTGCAAATTGACGCATTGTTTCAACAGAGTCTTCCCAATTTGTTTTGGTATCGGTGAATTTTGCGCGCTCCGCGGGCATTTCCGAAGCCACCGAAGCCGCCACCTCATCGATCGTGCTGATAAAATGATCGGTCGTATAAAAAGTTTCCATCGACCAGGCAAACCGTTTGAAAAACGCTTCCCGCCACGGCTGATACGACAGCAGCGCGTTAAACAGCGAAGATCCGCTGACATCATCGGCTCTGCGGCGTTCCAGCGTATTGTGTGACGGCTCACGGAACGACCAGCACATATCATAAAAAATCTGTTTCCATTTACCCCCCGGCACCTGATAGAACTCCAAATTGTTATAATCGGAATTCGCCACATAGATCTGATTGATGATGAGATCCATATAGCTGTCCGTATCCAACCTCTCCGCAAGATAATCGTAGTTCTCTTTAAGAGACATATCGTGGGTTGTGTAATAGTTATACAGATTCACATACCCCTCGTTGGTACCGTTCTTAATCCATTTTAATCCCGATCCGTACAGCAGATTCACAGCATCGGAGTTGTCAATGCCTTCAACCTGAGCAACCCAATTTTCGTTGCGCTTTTGTTCAAGGAAATAGACACCCCAGTACTGACCGTTAAGATAGACCACATACGTTTTAAAGGATTGCGTGAGGGCGTTTGTCTTACCGCTGATCAGGCTTAATATCACGGCTTCCTTAATTTTGGCGTACCACTGATCCTGTCCGCCGCCTCGAAGCACAAGTGAGCTGTATTCGGTGTATGGCAGATCTTTAAAGAAGGGATATTCCATTGACCCCTTACCGTATTCGCTGCGCGCCATAATGGCGAACGATTTTTGCTGATTATCGCGGCTGAAGCCGCCCTGTATACGGATCCCCACATTCTGCTGAAATGCCTGTTTGCCCGCCTCATCAAACACCTCAAAAGACGCGAGACGCTCGGATTCCTTGCCTCTTTGCAGATAGTTCGCCACCTCGTAGTGGTCCGCAGAATCCTGTATTAACACAGGGTTTGGCCCTAGCTTATAGATGCCCGTCTGTTCATTAAACAGGTCGTCCGGGTTGCACACGAGCGATATCACCGGCAGCGTGTGCGACGCACCGATCACGTACGTTGCCGTCGTCGTCCCGCTGTCAAGATAGCCGTCCCGAAACGCGCGCGCGCGGATCATCCCCGTGGTGTTCATCGGGATAGGGCCTGTATACGGCGTTGAGCCCGCGGTGGGAATAGTGCCGTCGGTGGTGTAATAAATGGTGGCTCCCTGCGTGGCGCACGAGAGCGAGATCGTCTGAGCAGCTTCATAACGCCCGGCCGGAATATCCGCTTTGGGGTCGGCCACAAAACCGCTGCTCGGGTTTGCGTTCGCCGTGCCCGGTGTCGGCTGCGTAAAATAAAAGATTCCGTCCTGCTGCGCCATTCTGCCCACCGATATCCCGCGCGGCAGCGTATCGATATTGAGCTTGTCCTGCAGCACGCCCTCATTATTAAAAAGAGCCAGAACCTCTCCGCCTGCGCTCAGCTTAAACGTGGTATGCACATAGTTTTTTTTTATGCTTTGGTCGTTCGCGAGGCCGGAGGCAAGCACCGTGTAATACTCTCCGGGTGCGAGCGTTTTATCCGGCAGCCGAAACTTGCCGGGGTTGCCCGTGTTGTCCGTCAATCCGTAGCCTGCCAGATTGATGGCCTGGCTGCCGCGGTTGTAAAGCTCAATCCAATCGTATGTTTCGCCGTTGTTCTCGGCAAGAAAACTCTGATTGGAGGTCATGACCTCACTGAACACAATGTCTCCGAGCGCCACAGGGTTGGCCGAGATGAACTGCTGATTGCCTTCGTCCGTATTCGCATACCCGGGAGACGGTTTGCTGCTGAGCGTCCATTCATCCGTGTACGCGCTGCCGTCAAATGTCCGGATGTAAGCCATGTCTGCCTGAGAATCGGATACCGTGACCTGATCGAGTATCAGCCCAATCGGCGAAGCAAGTGAAATCACTTCATTGAAGGAAGAGATGCCGAAGCTCGTATGAATCGCTTCTTTTTCAAGATCTGTCCCCATGTTGTCCTGACCGGAGGCAAACACGATCATGTAAGCGCCCGGCTGTATTGTGACGTCGGGAAATATCCAGTCAAGCACGTTCTGCGCGTCGTCAGAGAGCCCGAAGCCAAGCAGGTTCACCGGCTCCGCCCCCGCGTTGTAAATTTCTATATAATCGTTATAAGCGCCCTTGTTATCCGTCAGTGTCGTCTTGTTGGACGCCATCACCTCGGTGATCAGCAGTGTGGAGTCGGCCGCGTAACGGCTCGCCTGAAACGCCTGCGCACCGGCTTCGTCGTTGGGGAATCCCGGTGTGGGGCTGTCAAACGTGCTCCATGCATTCAGGTCGGTCACCTGGCGTCCCGTGGAGATGTTCTTGGCCTGATCCTCATATTCTGCCTCGTCAACAATCTTGCCGGACGCATCCATCAGGTATACGCCGCCTTTGTCCGCGCTAAGCTTGAAATTCGTATGCAGCACACCCGCTGGATTCGTTTCCGATTTGCCGGACGCGAACACCACAAGATAGCCGCCTGCTTTAAGCGTGGCATCGGGAAAAGGCCATTTGACGGCAGTTTTGTCATCTGAAAGCCCAAGGCCCGAAAGGTTCACATCCGTGCTTCCCGGATTGTAAATTTCAATCCAGTCGCTGTTGTTGCCTTTATCGTCTATAAGGCAGCCGCCGTTGCTGGCCATAAACTCATTGATAATCACACCGGACGGTACCGCAGTGCTGCCGACATCGCCCGCTGGTTTTTTTTGTTCAGTCTGTACTAGAAAATATATACCGACGCATAAAGCCGCTATTAGTATAACGGCAACTAATCCCTTTAATGCTTTCAAGGCTTATCCACTCCCCGACTAAAAAATAACACTACCACACACATCAACAACAAAACTGATTTTAACACGAGTTTTGACAAAACACAACCAAGCAGCTTTTCAATTCCAATTTCTTTCATTTTCGTACAGATGTACGAACACCAGTGGCCGCTGGAACCGAACCGGCTGCACGAAAAAGCGCCCCATCCTTGCCCCCAATACCAAGCTTAGACGAAGCGCTCTATTGTTTTGTTCCGTTTTTTATTATTTTTTAGTTAAGAAAATCTTCCAAGTTATAATCGCTCATATCGAAATCGTCAAAATTATAATCGCCAAGGTCGCTGCCGTCGATGTTAAAATCGTCGAGCATATCCGTGAAATCCTGCTGCTGCACGACATCTCGGGTAAAATATGTGCCATCCACATAGAGCATATCCCCTTCGAGCGCAAAATCGGCTTCCTGAGACATTCCCATCATCTCAACCGTCAATGTGCCCGATTTGCTGCCGGTATCATAAGTATACGTGCCGGACATCGGCAACCCCGCTGCTTCATAGTTAACCGTACCGCCGCCTAAAAATTCAATCGTGCCGTATCCGCTCGGATCGTACCATTTTCCCATAATGCCTCCGGCACCGCCCGGAAGAATAAACACAAACAGCACCACCAGAAAAATGGCAAGCACACCCGCTCCCACGGACAGGCCAATGATCAGGCCCTTCTTGCTCTTTCCTCTTTGCGCCGCCGGATACCCTTGAGCGTACCCCTGATAATAAGGTGCCGCGGCAGGTGCGGGCGACTGCTGAGGGGTGCCCTTTAAATTGTTGCCGCACTTTGTGCAGAACGCCATAGCCTCATCAACCTGCTGACCGCATTTTGTACAAAACATACATGACTCCTTTATCTTTTATTTGTCGATTCGTGTCATTCCGCGCTGTTCCAGTCAACTTGCTCCACAAAATCGCGCGTATATTGTATCGAATCCAAACTGAGCAATCCGTCGTCCGATAACGCCGCCATGTACGTGGTATCCGTCAGATCCTCGTGAAGCCTCCACGAAGACGTGGCCGCATCATAGTCATATGTGCCCCCGAGCGCTATATCCGCCACCGTCATGCTATATGTCCCGTCTGTAAAAAATTCGAGCGTACCGCCATAGCCTGTCGTCTCATACCATATACCCGAGATATCAGGCTGTGCCGCGGTCACCGTCTCGCTTGGGGGTTCCGAGGGTGCAGCAGACACCTCTTTGCTCGGTTCCAGCGACGCAGTCACCGCGTTTTGGCCGGACATATCATCAATGAAGTCGTCCACGTCAAAGTCATCACCGGCTTTTTCGTAGATGCCCATGCCATCCACTTTCAGCCCGTCCTCGGTCATCGCAAAGTCATAATCTTTATTGTCCACCGAGATGACGCCCATCCCTTGCGCGGCGTTGTATTCATACTGCCCCTTGAAGGTATTATAAGTGGTGAAAACGCGCATGCTGCCGCTGTTTTTAAACTCGATCGCTTCGCCGCGGTCTTGGCTGTACCAATATCCGGCCACATCCGGCGCTTTGGCGGCAAGAACCCCGGGCCATACAAAAAGAGCGACAACCGCAGCCGCAATCAACACGGCGCCGACAATAAGGCCAACGATCAGTCCCGTCCGTTTCTTTTTGTGTGGCAGCGGCGGATACGGCATCTCACTGTATCCGTTCTGCGACGGGTATGGCGGCGGCATCAACCCGCCTTGATTTTGAAACGAAAAAGAAGCCTCCTGCGTGTTAGCGTGATCGCTTTGCATACCCGCATCGGGAGGCAGCTCAGGTGCGGCCTTCGTGTCTCGTGTCAGCGGACTGCCGCAAGCCGTACAAAAAGCCGCTCCGTCCGGGTGGCAGTGGCCGCATTGCGAACAAAACATAGCGTTTCTC
>JAEZNC010000080.1 GCA_023441905.1 Bacillota bacterium
TTTTGAGATTATTGCACTTCGTTGTAGTAGATGCCGAGAAGAAGATCCAGTGTGCCCGCCTCGTCGTGAAGAATCACGCTGGCGTCGCCCACATTGCCGACTTCGCCGGGAATGGCGAGCTGCTCAATCGCATCGATCTCAACATTGTTGAGTATTTTCGCAAACGCAAGCGCTTGATCAAGATTGAGATCTGTCTTGCCGTACTTGGTGAATTCATCCCAAAGCGATGTCACAGCGTCGACGGCGTTCATGCTCTTAATTTTCTTGGCAAGCTGGATCATGAAATCACGCTGCCGCGCAGCGCGGCCAATGTCAGCACCTGCGGTATTGTGGCGGTCGCGCAGATACGTTTCCGCCTTCTTTCCTTTCAGGTTGACGGTTTTGCCCTTCTTGCCCACGTCGGGTATTGTGCTGTCAAGCGTGACCTCAACACCGCCGACCGCATCCGTGATATTGGTGATGCCATCCATGTCGATGCTGACATAGAAAGGAATCGGAATATCAAGCGAGAAATTAAGCGGCGTTTTTAGCTCAACGTTGCGCTCGAGGAAATTCTGTACGCATGCCTTGGCGTTGGACGCGCCGTATTTGCTCGGGCCGCCGCCGAATAAATACGCGGTGTTCAGCCTGTTTTGAGTCATTTCGGTGATTTTACCGGTTTTGGTATCAATCTTTGATATATCCGTCCATGTATCGCGCGGGATAGAAATCAGCGTCGCCTTTTTTGAGACGGTGTCGACCGCACAAACGAGAATCATATCGCTGTGGTTGCCGATGTCGCGTTCCTTTGTCGAGTCGATACCGAGAAACAAGATATTGACGACGTTTTCATTTTTCACGTATGTTTTGCCGTTGTAGTCGATTCTTGTATCCGCGGGCTGCTGCGTCTGTATGCCGCTGGCCACCGGATCGATGTCCTGTTCTTGTATGGGGGCGGACGTTTCGGCGAATAAAGATGTGTAATCGTCGTTTGTGAGCTGTCCGTAAATCACCACGCCGATGACAACAAGCCCCGCCACCAAAACACCGAGCGCAATGAGCATGATTTTAAGCTGTTTACTGTTCTTGTTGGCCGGTTTGCGGCCTTTACCGGTTCCTTTCCGGCTATTCGTGTTTACGCCGTATCCTCTGACTTTCAAAGTCCTGTTCTCCTTATCGCTTAGTTTTCCACCACCATGCGATATGTGATTGCTTTAATAATTATTGTAATAATCGCCTTTGCGGTAGTCGTAGACCGTCCCGTTGGAATAGTAGTCCACATTATCGAGCGCCATGCCGGTGCCGATCGCCACACAAGAGATCGCGTCTTCCGCTACGTAGCACGGAATGCCGGTTTTTTCGCTGAGCAGCCGGTCGAGGCCGTACAGCAGAGATCCGCCGCCCGTCATGCAGATGCCGTTCTCGGCAATATCCGATGAAAGTTCGGGCGGGATGCGCTCTAGCACACCGTGCAGCGTTTCCATCATCGTGTTGAGCGGTTCTTCCAGTGCTTCAATCGTTTCGTTTGAGCTGATGGTGACCACTTTGGGAAGGCCGGAAATGAGATTTCTCCCCGCCACTTCCATATAAATCTGCTCTTTGCGCGGGAATGCCGAGCCGATATTGATTTTGATTTCCTCGGCTGTGCGTTCACCGATCAGCATATTGTGCTTCTTCTTCATATAGCGGATAAGGGCTTCATCAAACTTATCGCCAGCAACCTTTACGGAATCGCTCAAAACGATGCCGCCAAGTGAAATCACAGCGATATCCGTGGTGCCGCCGCCGATGTCCATCACCATGTTACCAAAGGGTGCCGAAATGTCAATGCCCGCGCCGATCGCAGCAGCCATCGGTTCTTCGATCAAGCCTGTATGGCGAGCGCCCGCTTCTTCGGTGGCTTCAATAACGCTGCGCCGTTCCACCTCGGTGACGCCGGAGGGAACGCAGACAATGACGCGCGGTTTGAAAAACAGCTTGCGTCCGATCACTTTGCGCAGGAAATAACGAAGCATTCTTTCGGTATCATGAAAGTTGGATATCACGCCGTTGCGAAGAGGCCTGACCGCCACGATGTTGCCGGGTGTTCTGCCGAGCATAATGCGCGCTTCTTCACCGATCGCAATGATTTCACCGGTTGTCCGGTTCACAGCGACCACGGAGGGTTCGCGCAGAACAATGCCTTTTCCTTTCACATATACGAGCACGCTTGCTGTGCCAAGGTCAATTCCGATGTCATTAAATTCAAATAAGGCCATCTATTTTCAAACCCCTTTAAAGTTATTTGCCACCACAATGCATGTATACAGTAGATTATACTATAATACATGTTTCGACTTTTTTCAACCTGCATTATTCCAGCCGGTCCCCCGGAAATCATGCCAAATCCGGCTGCTCAAGGCTTGCAATCAACGCATACAAATCCTGAAGCGTATTGAGACGGACGGCGGCTTCGCGCAGCCTGGCAGCACCGCTCATCCCTTTGAAATACCATGCCGCATGCTTGCGAATTTGCTTCATCGCAATTCTTTCGCTTTTTTCGGCACAGGCCAGCTGTGCCTGCTTTTTTAAAGCGTTCAGTTTTTCCTGCCATGAAGCGGGTTCCATCTCTTTGCCATACGCCAACAGATGCTTGATTTCACGAAAAAGAAACGGGTTGCCGAGCGCGCCGCGCGCCACCATCACGGCATCGCATCCGGTGGCCTCAGCCATTTGCAGCGCGTCCCGTGCGCGAAAAATATCGCCGTTGCCTGTCACAGGAATGCGGACGCTGCGCTTGACCTCGGCGATAATGCCAAGGTCGGCATGTCCGCAGTAAAATTGGCTGCGTGTGCGTCCGTGAACGGTAACAGCCGCCGCGCCGGATTGCTCGGCCATGCGCGCAAAATCCGCGGCATTGACATCGCTTTCATCCCAGCCTTTGCGAAACTTCACTGTCACGGGTTTTTTAGAAACGGATACCGCCGCTTTAATGAGCGCCGAAGCGAGCTTTGGGGTCTTCATCAACGCGCAGCCTTCCCCATTCGAGGTGATTTTGGGCGCGGGGCAGCCCATATTGATATCAAACAGCGCGATACGGTCAAAATCGCGTTCCTGAAGTGACTCGATACTGGCTTTGAGCGCGTCTGTATCGCTTGCGAAGAGCTGTATGCCAACGATGCGCTCGTTATCCGCGAAGGAGAGCAGCGAAGCTGTTTTGGCATTGCCGTATTTTAAACCCTTTGCGCTGACCATTTCCGTATATGTGAGGCTTGCCCCCTGCTCAATGGCGATATGACGGAAGGCCGCATCGGTGACGCCGGCCATGGGGGCGAGATAGACCTTGTCCAACATCAGTCTTCAATAATCTCCTCCGGATTTTCAGCCGTTGGTGAAGGCGTTGGCGCCGGTGTCGCAAGAGGACTCGGTACCGGTGTGGGGGTGGGCTGCGGCAGCATCTCGACCAGTTTCATGGAGACGATGCGCCAGTTGTCCTCATAGCGCATGACGGTCACATCGTAGATACCGTTATCCCAAAGGGGTGCTGTGGGCTGTATGGTGGTTTCCTCTTCAGTGGCGTAGAGCTCGGCTTTGATATCCGTGACCTTTTCCGTCACGCGGATGGTGGCAGCGTTTTGCCAAGGCAGCACCAGGCCAAACCCCACATCCGATTTATAATCATAGCCCTGTACGTCATAAGGCTGGTATATCGTTGATTTGAGCAGCGTGTCCTGCTCAAGAAAGCTCTTGGAAAAAACCTTGGAAAGCAGGGAAGGATCGTCGCTTTTTTTCAGTACCACATCGGCGCGAACCTGAAGGCCGTCCTTCACAAGCGTCTGGATATTCATATAATCCATGGCGGCAGAGAATGCGAGCACAACAAGACCGATAACGAGGCCGCAGATGAGCAGCCTTGTGAAAAAGAACCATAAAAAACGCAGAACCACACGTACCGATGACGACAAAATGTATCACTCCTTTTCCCGGTTCATCATAACATAGTTGCGCTTTATCCACAATATGTTCACCGTCGCGAATGAAACGGAGCCGATTTGAGCAGAAAACGAGGTGTCTTCGTCAATGGATAAGAGCTGTCCTTGTACTTCCAGTGTTGCTGGGACATAGGCCGCAGTTAAAGTTTTCTGCTGCGGCTTCATTTATAATAACAGCTTGGTTCTGCGTTCGGCGATCGCTGTTCGTATGCAGAGGCGCGTGAGCCTCAGAAGTGTGAAATATGAAGAACAGATCAATTCCGGCCGGCTTCATCGGTGCTGCACACCTTTTGATATCGCGTCAACGACGAGCAAATGTGAAATGCCGGTTTGGAAAGCGAATACCGCATGACGTAAGGGAAGAAATCGATGAGGGTAATGCAATTTTGAGATTTGCGGCACGGCAGATCGTGTTTTCTGCCGCCTGAGAGTGCTGCAAATTGATCAGCGGCAGGAAACACGTTTCATTCAGCAAAAAGAAATGCGTTGCAGAGCAGACCGCGTATCGCCGAAAAATCCCCGATAGCGATCACAGTATGGTATCGCTGTGCTTCGGCGAAACAAAAAACGTCCGGACGATGATTGTCGCCCGGACGCCTTTATAAAATAATATATAAGAGCAAAAAGCTCATTATGCACTACTCTCTCGGTTTCATTGTGGGGAAAAGAATCACGTCACGAATCGAATAGCAGTCGGTTAACAGCATCACCATACGGTCGATACCGATACC